>JAGWBU010000143.1:0-2307 GCA_021295735.1 Candidatus Poribacteria bacterium
AATATCAAACAGGCAGGCTTGGCTGCCTAAAGTGGAGCGACAATAAGACGGTGGACGCTAAGCGAAAACCGCAGTCGCGAGGAAGCACAGGTTCCCCTACCTTTAGGTAGTGGGTACCTATGACCGTATCTGCACACTTGCATGGAGGACGCGTCCACTGCCGAGACGTTGCCCGCCTTGTAGACTCAATATCAAATATGCGGTGCTATCTATGCCGTGGTTATCGCCTTTGATTGCCTCGTCATCTTTGTTTGTGCCACGCATATTTTCATCATAAGTACAACTCAAGAACTCATCTGTGACTTCAAGGGGACGATATGTGTCCTTCAAATCTTGATCTGGCGGATGTACAAGTCTGTCTCGCAGGAAAAAGATTGCAGGTGCGCCCGTTCTGTCTACTTTTAACCGTTCCTTGATAGCGTCAATTTGTGTGGTACGCGATTTTTTGGGTTGGTTGACACGGAAACCGGCGCGTTGTAGCTGCTCAACGGCATCCTGATCCGCGCTATCTACGGCTGCATATCGGATGCGGTCTGAAGCGTCACAATTTGCTTTTATCATCCGTATGAAATCGGGTTTTGTGAGTTTCGTTTTGTATATCTCTTTGTATGCATAGATGCGGTCATCTGGTGACCGTGCCCACCATATACAGCAAGATGGATTACGAAATCCCCAGTCGATACTGATATAACGTTCCCATTTGGTTGAGATGGTGAAGTTGTCGATGACATGCACTTCAGGCAGAAATGTGTCAAATACGAGTCCTTCTCCCGATGCCCATTTGCCTTCGTATCCGCGTTTGTATCGCAAACCTTCAAGATTTTGTAACCTTTCAACACGGCGCTTGCCTTTTTCGGTTAGCTCGCCTGTTTGTTGATTGTATATTTCGGGATTGTCTCTGAATGTCATCTCGAAATATGCGAGTTTTCCGGCTTTTGTCTGCTGCCGAATCCAGTGGTTCGGTGTGCTGGGATTACAATCTCCGAGTAGGAAAGCGATTGGCAGTGTGCCTGCGCGTTCGGATACTCGTGCGGTGAGTTCGTCCCATGTATCAAAGGATACGAGTTCTGCTTGGTTGACGAAGGCTGCATCAAAGAAGTCGGATAGCAAGTTCTGCGGTTTGTCTAATCCGTTCATGTAGATGCGAGTGCCGTTCCAGTATTCAAAGAAGTCGGGATGTTCGCCGCCGTATCGTGTGATGGGTGTGGTATTCGGGTCGGCGCGACTTCTGGGTCGGAATCCGAGATATTTTTCGTAAGTTGGAATGATGTTGCGATATACTCTGTTGAGGCTGCGATGGACGAAGGTGAGTCGTGCGCCGGGATATGTCCTTGCTAACTGGTCTATGTATGCGACGCAACTATATGTTTTGCCAGCATCGTAGGTGCCGCCAGCTATTTTTATGTTTGCGTGTGATTTGAATAGGTCTTGCATCTGCCCGTGTGGACGGAATCCGTTCGGGTTGTATTCTATGATGGGTGGTTTTTGTTTGGGTGTTGGTTGTTTGCTGGCAGTCGCGAGTCGGAGATTGCACCTCCTGGTGTCGTTTTTGTCCTCCGACTCGGGGAGAACGGCTTGATACTGCTCCATATCAGGATGTAGATGTGTGAGTTGATGGGGTTCTTCATCAGGTTGTTCTATTTCGTCGGTCTGTTCGGCATTGTCGGATTGTTCTGGCTGCTCGTTCAGTGCAGAGTTGTGCTGTGATGCCCTGGTTTCTGGGAACTTTGCGTTATGTTTTGCCTTTTGTTTTTCTTTATATTTCCTATCTGTGAGTTGTGCGTTTGTGTCGTATCCTCGTTGTTCGATGTTGTCGCGTTTCATTTTTGTGTTTTTTGCGCGTATAAGTTTGGCGTAGTCGTCTATGCATATTGTCAGTTTTTTGTCGTTCTCGTCGGTGTCTGGATCCTGTTCAATTCTGTGCAATCTTCTGTCAAGCAATTTCAGCATTCTCTCATGCATGCTGCGTTCCAGCTCAACGACGTGGTTTTGTTGGTTATTTTTTTGTTTTTTGTCTTGATGTGGTTGTGTATGATTTTTCATACTGATATTATAACTGAAGGTGGGAGGGTGTTGAAAGTTTTTGTGGCGTTGGGAACAATAGATTTCCAATAGATATCCAATAGGTTTGGAATTTTGTCTGAATCGCGGAGGACGCGGAGGACGCGGGATTTGAGTTTGGATTATCAGGGTTTTGTGAGGGGGATGTGCGGATTTTTGTAGTGGGATGCTGCGGTCGCGAGCTGGAGCTCGCTCCTACAAGAAGAAATCGGGCTTAGAAAGCCATCCAACAAGAGGTCCCTCCTA
>JAGWBU010000143.1:2416-2757 GCA_021295735.1 Candidatus Poribacteria bacterium
GGGGTTTTATGGGTGGAAGATGCGCGTTTTTACGGTTGGTGCTGCGGTCGCGAGCTGGAGCTCGCTCCTACAAGAAGAAGGCACACAAGAGGTTCCTCCTACAGAATGTCCGAGGCGACAAGTCATGGTGAATACCATACGCGTATTCGCCCAAGCGCGCTTGGCGTTGATTTGGCAATGAATTGCGATGAAACGCGTTATTTGTCTGAATCGCGGATTACACAGATTACGCGGAGGACGCGGAATTTGAGTTTGGATTTTTGGGGTTTTATGGGTGGAAGATGCGCGTTTTTACGGTTGGTGCTGCGGTCGCGAGCTGGAGCTCGCTCCTACAAGAAGAA
>JAGWBU010000143.1:2945-11104 GCA_021295735.1 Candidatus Poribacteria bacterium
TGCTGCGGTCGCGAGCTGGAGCTCGCTCCTACAAGAAGAAATCGGGCTTAGAAAGCCATCCAACAAGAGGTCCCTCCTACAAGAGTTGTCGAGTTTCGCTTCGCTCTACCCGACCTACAGGGATTGGATAGAAGTAACCACCAAGACTAAGGTTACGTATATCTTTACACATTGGTAGACAGGATTGCAAATTTATCTGCCATAATTCTTTTTATTGACACTGTGGGGTTAAGGTGCTACAATTTTAAACGCCTTATGCGTTAGCAGGAGGGATCAATTATGGACAAAGTGCTGGTTAGCGATTTGCTATCACAGCGGGGTTTAGATGTTTTAATCAAAAGCGGCGATTTCAAGGTTGATGTTGCGTTGGCGTTGACCGATGAGGAATTGTTGGAACGTATTGCCGATTATGATGCCCTACTGATTAGAAGTGAGACGAGAGTGACAGCAGATGTTATTGATGCAGCAAAACGGCTAAAAGTTATCGGACGTGCGGGGGTTGGCGTAGATAACATTGATGTAGAAGCGGCAACGCAAAACGGGATTTTAGTCGTCAATACGCCTACCGGTAATACGATTGCAGCAGCGGAGCATACCGTAGCGCTATTATTAGCGTTGGCACGTAACATTGTGCCTGCTGGTATCTCTCTCAAAAACCGAACTTGGCAACGGAACGACTTTATTGGCGTTGAGTTATACGGTAAGGTTTTCGGCACTGTCGGACTCGGCAGAATTGGGCGTGAAGTCACGAAGCGTGCACACGCTTTCGGCATGCAACTCATCGCTTTTGACCCTTATATCTCTGCTAATGCTGCAGATAAAATGGGAGTCCGTCTCGTTGACAGCGAAACCTTATTCCGAGAATCGGACTATATCTCTATTCATACCCATCTCAATGCGGAGACATACCATAGTATCGGGGAAACCGAATTCCAATTGATGAAACCCACTGCCCGTCTAATCAACTGTGCCCGTGGGGGTATTATTGACGAAAAGGCACTCTATCACGCACTAAAAGATGGACAGATAGCGGGCGCTGCGCTTGATGTGTTTGAAGATGAACCCGCAATTGATAGCCCACTCCTTGAATTGGATAATTTTCTCGCGCTACCACACCTCGGCGCATCAACGACCGAAGCACAAGAGCATGTTGCTATTGAAGTAGCACAACAGGTAATCAACGCCTTACAAGGCAAACCGGTCGCTAACGCTGTTAATCAACCCAAAATTGATCCAAGAATGTTTGACATTTTGGGTCCCTATCTTCAACTTGCTGAAAAGATTGGAAGTTTTCACTCCCAAATTGTTGAAGGGCAAATTTCGGCTATCAAAATTCATTATAGCGGCACGCTTTTTCAGAAAGAAGATGTAACACCTATCACTGTTGCTTTACAGAAAGGGTTATTATCACCCGTGCTAACAGAGGTTAACTACGTAAACGCGCCATTTTTAATTAAGCAACGCGGCATTTCGGTGACTGAGACCAAAAGCGACTCACAGGCAGACTTTGCGAACTTGATGACCGTTACCGTTACCACAGATAGAGGCGATGCAGTCCTTGCTGGGACAACCTTCGGACGAAAAGATATCCGTATCGTCCGTATTAACCAACTTCATCTGAACGCGACGCCAGAGGGATATATACTGCTTATTTACAAC
Organism: Candidatus Poribacteria bacterium; assembly: GCA_021295735.1. Taxonomy (GTDB): domain Bacteria; phylum Poribacteria; class WGA-4E; order WGA-4E; family WGA-3G; genus MSPOR6. Next base: position 4,605 of record JAGWBU010000143.1, read on the forward strand.
AGCGATCAACCGGGTATGATTGGACTAATCGGCACAATTTTGGGTGAGCATAACATCAACATCGCGGATATGACGGTCGGACGTTCACGCATCGGAGAAGTTGCACTGACACTTATTAATGTGGATAGTTTGGTGCCACGGAATGTTATAAAAACGATTGCGGCGCAGAAAAAAATTGATTTTGTTAAGCAGGTTATCCTTTAGTTAGCAAGAATTGCACACTGTAAGGGAGTTTTAGTTTGGATGTAAAACAGATATGTTTGTTTATTAACGATGAGATACCGAAGGAAAGGTTATTTTCCAGCGAAAAACGAGATGTTCATCCTGATTGTAATACCTCATGGAGAATCTCACCAGAACCTTTCTGGATTTCACAAGAAGAGTTTAGTTGGTTTGAAGAACTGGGTACTCACCTGTTAAGTTTTTATCGTGCCTGTAACTTACTCTATTCGCAAAGTGCGAGAGGCATTCAACCTGCCTGGGTAGCAAATTATTTAGATATTGGCAAACCAGAGAGTGTCATTCAGCAGGGACGGATGAACCGCTTTAAAAGTCAACTGCCCGGTGTTATACGTCCAGATATTTTGCCTACTACGGACAACACCAGGGTAATTACAGAGTTGGATTCTATCCCTGGTTTCATCGGTGCGACAGGTTGTCTGGCAAGGCTATATACGAAACTCGGATATTCCATCATCGGTGGTAAAGACGGGATGGTAACTGGATACGCTGAGATGATACGTGCTTTAGCAAAGAAAGACGATCCTACGCTTGCGATTGTTGTTTCAGATGAATCTGAGGACTATCGCCCGGAGATGGTGTGGCTCGCGAATGCGCTTTGTGATGCAGGACTCAAAACTGCCGCTGTCAAACCGCACGAGATTATCTTTACAGAAGATGGACTCTTTGCTGAAAGTGAAGATGGTAGAATGGCTGTTGATGTCGTTTACCGTTTCTATGAACTGTTTGATCTTCCCAACATCCCGAAAGCAGAGTTAATCTTCTATAGTGCCAAGAAACGCACTGTTGTCATGACGCCGCCGCCGAAAGCGTACTTAGAAGAAAAATTGTGTCTCGCGCTTTTCCACCATCCGTCACTCCAACCGTTTTGGCAACGTCAACTTGGGAAAAAAACCTATCCGTTTCTACAGGAAGCGATCCCACAGACATGGGTACTTGATTCTCGTCCGCTACCGCCGCATGCTGTAATTCCAAACTTGGAAATAGATAATATGCCTGTGACAGACTGGCGACAACTGAGCACTGTAACACAAAAACAACGGGAATTGGTTATCAAACCTTCAGGATTTTCGGAGCTGGCATGGGGAAGCCGTGGCGTAGCCATCGGGCATGATTTGCCTACAGAGGAATGGGAATCTGTAATTGAAAACGCTTTGGAAGACTTTGAGAAAACGCCCCATGTCCTCCAGCAGTTTCACACCGCAAAACGGGTACGGATGCAATACTACGATTTTGAGACTAAGGATATGCAAGAGATGCCGTCCCGTCCGCTTCTGCGCCCATACTATTTTGTTGTAGGTGATACAGTGAAACTTGGCGGAATTCAGGCGGCTGTCTGTCCAGCAGATAAGAAGATATTACACGGGATGGTGGATTCCATTATTGTGCCGTGTGCCAAAAGGAAATAACTGCTTGCCAATTTTCACTTCTTGGTAGGCGTGTTTTGATGAAGTTTAAGAAAATAAATCGGTAATTTGGCGAGGTTAGGAAACCTCGCCAGCAGGGTACAGTTGAAAACGCCTCCCACAAGAGCATTTTAGGAGAATACGGAGCGGTTAGGAAACCACTCTTACCCGTGAATGTCAATTTAAGGATATATGTTCTTGTAGGAATAACAGGCTAATTCTCAATTTTTATATTTCCCCAGAACGTGAGAAATTTATCCAATGCTGCTATGCTTAGACTATCGGATGTGAATTCCTCTACGGTAGGCAAAATTTGGGGTCCAAGCCCTTCAACCACACCTCCTACAGCGTAGATTTTGTTGTTGACGGTTCCTGCTCCCAAGAAAACCCGTGCTGTTGGCATATCCGTGCTTTTCTCCCATATATCTGTTAATGGATCGTAAATCTCAACTGTTGTCAATCCAGGCCCTTGGACAACAGACGTCCCACCAATCGCATAGATTTTTGAATTGACTTTACTAACTGCAAGAGCAGTCCTTGGGGTAGGCATATTTGCTTTTTTTGTCCAAGTGTCAGTGTTTGGGTCATATTCTTCTACGTTTTTAACTGCGGGGCCTTGCACGTTTTGGACTCCACCGATGAGGTATATTTTGTCCCTAAACACGATTGCAGCCATCCCCGAACGTGTGTTTGGCATGTCTGCTTTTTTTGTCCAAGTATCAGTTTTCGGGTCATATTCTTCTACAGTCGATAACACAGGACCAACATTTTGAGCCACTCCACCGAATGCGTAAATTTTACCTTCTACGGCAACAGCGGAAAAGAATGAACGCGGGGTAGGCATATCTGCTTTTTGTGTCCAAGTGTTAGTTTTTGGATCGTATTCTTCAACTGTGCCGAGAGCTGGATTTTGCCCGTCCCATCCGCCAATTACATATATTTTTCCGTCGACTTCACAACTAACTACGCCTGCCCGTGCAGATGGTAAACTCGTCTTCTCAACCCACTTATTCGTATCCGGAACGTAGGCTTCAACACTATCAATTGGTGATGTGAGCATGCCACCGATTACATAGATTTCGTTGTCAACCGCAGCAACTGAGAAAAAAAGCCTCGGATTAACCATATCTGCTTTCTGGGACCATTCTTGCGCGTTGACACCATTTATAAAAGTAAGGACATTTAATATGCTTAATGACCAACCCAATAGAAAAATTGGTGTTGTGTGTTTTTTCATCTAATCCTCCTATTTAAACCTTATACCAGTTCTATGAATTATTTTCTCTTTTAAAAAGAAATGTCCGAGGCGCCAAATGCCATACGCAGAATCAACGCCGAGCGCGCGTATGGCACTCGTCGCATTTGGCGTTGATTTGGCAATGAATTGCGCGACTACCAACGGTCTATTTCTTTCAAGAGGCGTTATTTTTTTTAATGGTATTACATTGCATTCATCAACTGCGATAGATGCTAATCTCCATCCCATCGCGCCTTCGTTCCCTTTGATTATCTCCTTCGTTCCCGCCACGTCTTCGCCGCCAACTTTCAAACCAGTGCGTTTCGGAGTCGTAGTTGGAACGGACATGCTCCAGATAATCTGCCATCTGGTCCGCTCTACCGACGTTGTCTGCTACAATGGTTGCAGGATCGGTTAACCGGGATTCAATTGCTTTGAAGCATGCAAAATAACCATCTTTATTGTTGTCAAGAAATAGAAAATCAACAGGGTCTTGAATAGTTTTTAGGACTTCTGCGGCATCGCCAATACGTGAATCAACAAGGTCTGCCATACCTGCTTTTTCAAAATTATCACGGGCACGGTGTGCATTGTTTGTGTCTATCTCTACCGTTATCAAACGTCCTGTGCCTAAAGTTTTTAACACGCGTAACATCCACAACCCAGAGTAACCGATGGCAGTACCACACTCCACAATGATGGATGGTTTCGCTTTTTCAACGCAACTTGCGAGCAATTTCGCCTTATTGGGGCCGAGCATCGGAATTCGTTCTGCGCGACATTGTTGCTCAACTTCTTCTAAGACTTTATCAAACATTAGTGCTCCTTCAGATTTGCAGCATCTGTGTTAATGTAAGAGGCGCAATGAATTGCGCGACTACAAACAGATAATTTGAAAATGAGCAGTTATTTTTCAGGAATGTAATAATCAAATAATTCGTTGTTTACTTTGTGATGATCTGCCATAGCATAGTGTTCCAAGAGTGTTTTTGGGCCGCTATTTAAGGCAAAAATGCCGTAGTCATTTCCATTCGGTGATCTTGTAATTGTGTGAATATGGTTCGGGGCACCACGTCCCCTACCTTCGTCGTTGAATTCAATCCAGACAGCGGGGTTGAAGACACGATAGTAAATGTAATCGTTTTCTGTTGTGCCACCGATCCAGACAAAATAGGTGTCTTCAAATCCAGCATCAATATCTTTCATCCAAACATTCGCAAACTCTGTTTCAAGATTGTAGACGTACGTTTTAATCAAATTCCGAAGGTTTTCTTTTTGTGCATCGTTCATGTCTGATGCCTTTAAACCGACACCCACGAAGTGTGAATAATCGTAATTCAGGTAAGGGTCGGTTGTACTACCCGGCCCAACTTTTAAACCGCGTCTCCCTGTTTGTATTGCCATCTCTTTTTGCTTCGCGTTGAGACTGTTGCGTAATGCTAATGCTTTTCCTCTCTCGTCCTTAAGTACTACAGTGCCATTGATAGTTGTTGGTTGCGTTCCGATATGGAATGGGACAATAGAGACTTCATCACCGTGTACCAGAAAATTGAGAGATAAATGATGTCCGTCCAGCTGAAATCCCCACGATCCGTCTGTCTCAGGGTTTCCAAACAGTGCGATAAAGTAAGGTCGTGAATTCCAAAAACTGTGTCTTATTTTGCTGATATCTGTTTCAGCTTTTGTGGTAACCAGAGAAACTTTTGTGTAACCTTCATCACTCAAGAACGCATCTAAAACTTTATGGAAAAGAGTCAATTGATCTACGGACAACTTACCGAAAGCAATACCGCCACGGTCCTCGTCCCTTGCTGGCGGTAAATTTGACCATGAATACGATTCTTTATGTCCAAGTGGAAAGGAAGCATCAGCAAGTAGTTCTTCGCTCAGTGAGTTGCGAAAACTTTTCATGACAGTTGCCAATGCTACAATGGAAAGTTTTGTTGATATTTCGGCGATTTCTACTGCTTTCTCTGCTTCAACTTCAGCAGAATCGAAAATGTTGAGCGTGAGTGCTACGAAACACGCTGCTAACAGAATAATGAGTATGAATAAAGTTTTACGTAACATGAAAATCCTTCTAAATATTCTTTTTGTCATTTAGTCAATTCAAATTAGAAAAAGTTCGCTAATCTTTGGAAGCATTCGGTAAATTATGAGCAACCTTATAGATTGTAGCGTATCTCTTCCATAAACCAAGAATTTTAAAATCTATAGAAAATAAATCTGAAATGTGATACAATTTATTTGAGGAGTGTGCATAAATATTTGGCGGATCAACACAGACAGGGACAGACGCCATGTGCCGCTTGATTTATAGAAATGCTGTTTGTAGTCGCGCAATTCATTGCCAAATCAACGCAGCATGCGCCAAATCAAGAAATCAACGGTATGAATCATGGCGAACGTCTTTAGTCATTCACCGGGTCCGAATGCCCTTTGGCATTCCCCGTGTGGCATGCTGCGCCTCTTTGAACTCGTGGACGGAAGCCCACGGCGTGTGCGGACTACCTTTAAACACATATTTAACATCGGAATTATTTATTCACACCCCTCATTTAGTTTATATATATATGTATAGGTTTTGTATCCTAACAATCGGCTTATTTTTAAATTCCCAATCAAGTGAAAGTAGGAAAAATAGATTAATATGCAGTTAAAAGACACACAACTCGCCCAATTTCGAGAAAATGGATTCTTGGCAATTGATGGTTTTTTCTCCCCTGTTGAAGCAGATGCACTTCGACTTGAATTGGAACGGATATACAACACCGAGCTCGAAAAAGGAACCGGCATCAATTGCGCAGTGCAAGAGGACGGCACTAAACGCGATAATGAAGGTGAACGCCAGAACCTTCAGGTTATTCCGCTAAACAATCGTAGCGACTTGCACAAAGCGTTACCTTTTCATCCGAAAGTTGTCTCTGCTGTCAAACAGCTCATCGGAGATGAATTTATGTTGGAACTGGATCAGGCGTTTTGGAAACCGCCGAAAGTCGGTATCGGTACAAGTTGGCATCAGGATAACGCCTATTTCAAAATTGCTGACCCGTTGCGCGGCACTGCGATGTGGATCGCTATTCACGATGCAAACGTGGAAAACGGGTGTATTCACGTTATTCCGGGTAGCCATCGGGAATCCTATGAACACTATAAAGACCCGTTGAGCGACCACCATATTCGTTGCGATCCACCTGAAGAACGCGCTGTGCCGATTGAGTTAAAGGCAGGCGGCGTACTTTTCTTTTGTTATGGCGTTGCGCACTGCACCAGATCGAATCTCACAGATAAAGAACGCGCTGGCGTTGCCTTGCATTTTCTCCATAACGATTTCGGTGGTAAGGAACTCTGGGAACGGAATAACGCTACTAAACCGATGATTACCGGTCCTTTGGCAACGGGTGGTAAAAAAGAGTTTGGTGAGAAGTTTGAGGATAGATGGCAAGAGGTGATGGACAGTGTGCTTGCTTCTGCTTAAATATACTTTATCATCGAATCCATGATATTATAACCTAACGTGAGTTTGATAATAAAATTTAATAACCACTGTCCGTTGGGTAGAACGGAATAAACAAAAAATCGGACATAAAAGAGCGATTTTTTCTCCATTTGATGCC
>JAGWBU010000143.1:11150-15403 GCA_021295735.1 Candidatus Poribacteria bacterium
TCTACCCATAAGTGTCAACTTAAGAAAAAATGCTGTATTTTCTCTTGTGGGAGGGAGACCTTGTCCGCCCGATATAATATAGCATCAGAAATCGGGGTTGAAAACCCCTCCCACAAGAGAAAATCTGGTAATTATGTGCTTAAGTTTACACCCGCCAAATGCCAAAAAGCGCATTTGGCGTTGATTTGGCAGCATGCCGGACGGGGAATGCCAAAGGGCATTCGGACCGTTGATTTGGCAATGAATTGCGCGACTACAAACGCCGTAAACGCTAAGAAATATTCATTATAAAAAGATTTCTGTTCACTCTTGCCCTATTCCCAATGGAGGTTTTTTGATGTTTAGACGCATACACTTTTTAACTGTCGCATGCTTGCTGTGTCTTATATTTTCTACCTTATATCTCCCATTTATGGCTAATTCCCAAGATGAAGCGAGCAATGAGAAAATCATTGAACGCTATAAACTGATGCTAAGTCGTAAGCCAAAAGAGGGGAGTACATTTGACCGTCTTTATCAGTTTTACCTTGAAGGTGCAGGTTTAGATGCCATGGTCGCAGACTATCAGGCAGAAGCACAAGCCAAACCTAACGATCCAAATCTCCAACTTATTTTAGGACACATTTACAAACGACTTGGCAAAGACGCTGAGGCGGTTGCAGCATATCAACGTGCTGTCGAATTCGCACCGAGCAAATATTACTCCCATTTTGCCCTGGGACAGATGCATGAAGCCCTGCGTCAACATGGAGATGCAATCCAAGCGTTGACAAAGGCAGCAGCACTGTCTGAACAAACACAAGATGTCCCTCCCGAAGAATTAACAGCAATATACAAGGCACTTGGAAACGCCTATTTCCGCCGAGATAGGGTTGATGAAGCAATTCAGGCATGGCAAAAAATATCAGAACTTGATCCGCAAGATATTTTTGCCCGTATTGAACTTGCAGACCTTTTCCGTGAACAGGAACTATACGAAGAAGCTATCGCACAGCACGAGGCAATTATTCAACTGAAAAAGGATGACCCTTACAGAATCTGCTTAAGTCATAGAGAAATTGGCAATATCCATGAGTCAAAAGGCGACTATCAAAATGCAATCCAAAGTTACGATGCTGCACTGACATTAACCGCCCCAGGCAATTGGCTACGTAAAGACCTCCAACACCGTATCATCGGTATTTTCGCAGCTGATAGTAATTGGAAAGGTTTAATAGAATACTATCAGGAAAAACTCGAAACCAGCCCTAATGAACCGGAACTGCTCGGATTGCTTGCAGCAGCATATATAGAGAATCAACAACTTGAAGAAGGTATTGAAGCATACCGTAAAGGACTTGAACTTGCCTCAACAGATGCAAACCTACGTTTAAACCTTATCACCGCCCTTCGCAATGCTGAGAAATTTGTGGAAGCAGCAGCGGAATACGAAGTCCTCAGTGAACAAGACCCTGACAATTTCGGTATCTACAGAGAACTCGGTGAGTTGTATTTGCAAATAGAAAGTGAGAACAAAGCAAAGGCAACTTATCAGCGGATGATTGATCGTGATCCGAACAATGCCAGTACACACCTCATCTTGGCAGAGATTTACGCTGGACACGAATGGATAGACGATGCCATTGCACAATATGAAAAAACGATCTCGCTTGCACCGAATAATCTCGATTATATTGAGTATTTTGGAGAATTTTACTTCCGTCAAGGAAATCGTGAGAAAGCACTTGAGACATGGAATCGAATGGTGGCAGCAGATAAAGGCATCGCAGAAAATTACAATAGACTTGCCCAACTACTTTACGCGAAAAATTTCAAAACTGAGGCTATTGCTGCAGTCCGAAAAGCGGTTGAGTTGATGCCAGATGAATACCGTTATCGCGAAACATTGGCAAAGCATTTGATGGACAATAGAAAGTTTGATGAAGCGCTCACGGAATACACAGCGGCGATGAAACTTGCACCAAATCAGTTTTTTGCCGAAAAGATGGATGATAAAAGAATTGAACTTTATCGTAGGCAAGGCACACTCGTTGACAAGATCGAAGCTTTGGAAACCGAACTTGAAAAGCCAGGGTTAACTGATACGGGCAAATTTACGCACCAAAAGCAACTCTCCAAAATGTATCTGAAGTTAGGGAATGTAACTTATGCATTGGAAGTTCTTTTGAAAGCGAAGCAACTCAAACCTAATGATGTTGTTGTGAACCGATGGCTCGCCCAAGTCTATTCCCGCCAAGGTAGACGTGATGAGGCAAATGCCATCTACATGCACTTGATAGAAGTAGACGGCGCGAATGCTCGCGAATACCATGCTAACATCGCCAAATCTTACCTCAACGTGATGGATTTTGGCGCGGCAACAACCGCGGCAAAACAGGTGATTGCAAACAGTCCTCGCAATCCTGAAGGACATCAACTGCTTGCACAAATCGCTAAACAATCCAGAAACTACGATACGGCTATAGACAGTCTAAAACAGGCAATTCGTTTACGACCAGAAGCGATTGATACACGCGCTGAATTAGCAGCTATTTATAAACTTTCAGGCAAACTTCAGCAAGCACTCGCACAGTATTGGCGGTGTTGGGATTTGAGCAGGACCGTGAGTGAAAAACTTGCTTTTGTTGGACCTCTTTCCGAAGCATATTATGACCTCGGTAGACGTGGAGAGTTTGAGGAAAAATTGAAGCAATTATCTAAATCCAGCACGTCTGATGTAGCACCGGTTTTAGCACTTTCAGAACTTTACCGAATGGATGGCGACCTCCCGAACGCGCGCTTTCAATTGGCAAGGGCGTTAGATAAGGATCGCAAAAATCCGGATTTATTATCAAAACTTGTAGAAATTAGCCTTGATCTTGGTGATAATCAGGATGCGCTCACATATCAACAACGTCTCGTCAAGGCACACCCCGAAAGCTTTCATCAACAAAAATTCGGTGAATTGTTGTTTGATGCAGGACGTGAACAGGAAGCAATTCAAGCATGGACGAAACTGCTACACGCGAAAAATCAGACGCTTGAAGCGGATGTGAAACTCGCTGCTTTATTGCTACGCCATGGACTGTCAGATGAAGCATTTTTGGTGCTTGACCGGGCAGCTGAAAAAATTACAGGCACTGACGCGCACATCCCCCTTTACCGGCTTGGCGTTATGTTGGTCGGAATGAATGAATCAGAACGCGCGACCACGTATTTTCACAAGATTCTCGACATGCCTGAACCCCCTCAAAATATGTCAAAACAGAAGGATGCAAGACCTACGATTTTCGCTTCTTCTTCCATTCCTGGAATTGAAATAAATAAATTCGAGATTTCTCGTGGAAGTATCGGACGGATTCAGAGTAAACCGACTTTTGCGGGTGCCAGTATGCCGTGGATGCCGAAAATTTTTGAAGAGGCACAAGCTGGCGCTCTCGTGCAATTAACAACAATTGCGCAGCAGCAGGGAAAACTGCCTGAACTCGTCAAACATTTTGAAACTGATGCCGAGACAAATCCTACAAACATCAAGACACTTGAAACCTTAGCACAATTCTATACCTTGATTCAGAACAACGACAAGGCTAAAAATGTTATTGACAAGTTGATTGAAATCTCACCCAACGACTTGGCATACCAACCGCTACGATTGCAACGATTAATACAAGAGGACCTCAGTTACGAAACGTTAAAAGAATCACTTGCTGATATGCCTGGGTTGGTTCCCGAAGCAAGACTCCGATATATCGGTGAATACGCCAAAGAGCTTTATCGTGACGATAAAAAAGAAGATGCCAAAAAACTATTGAGTGAAATTGAGGATATAAAAGTCACTGACTTCAGCACAGGTTATGAGTTAGTTGATGCTTTCCATGTGACTAAAAAGATAGATATCGCAGAGAAAATCCTTATTAATCTCCCTATCCCGCCGCAAAAGCAGCATGGGCAGTATAGGCGCCTTTTTGAAAGACTCACAGATACTTACATAGATCAAGGTGAACTCAACAAAACGGTTGCGCTTTTTTGGACTTTTTGTGAACGAACAAAACCTAACGCATCGAATCCCAGACGTGTTGCTGCACTTTCCCTGGCAAACTATTATTACGGAAGTTATACCAAATTAACGTGAGTCATATTGTGTTTTCCATTTTGCAAATCCACTGAAAACCGACATGTTCTTGCACCTTTTTTTTGTTTTTGGAGAACCACTGACACCTTTTCACAAGCACTTCTTCAAGGTCTGATAGCGTTCTAAAAACTTTATTGGCAAC
>JAGWBU010000011.1:0-25418 GCA_021295735.1 Candidatus Poribacteria bacterium
TATTACCTCCTTATATGCAAGATATAAAGAGTATAACATAAATACTCAAAATCTGATTAAACAACTGCGGAGTGTAGGATTTAACATTCCATAAACTAAATTCACATTACCTAATCGGGTGTGCAAATATATTGTCATATAGGTTCAATTGGCAAAGAATCCTTCGTGTTTTCCACTGGAGGCGAATCAACGCAGCGGGCGCATGCGGTCACGTCTAATGTATCTAAGCAACGGGCGGGCACAGAGACCCGCCGTTACAATAAGAGATGTACATAACTTTTGACAAAATATTTAGACTTTCCAATTGAAAGATTATTGTTGCATTTCTATGTACATTGTGATATACTATTAAGTAACCGATTTGAAAGTGCCAGAAGCACTTCGCAACAAGGAGGAACTGGCGGACTTAACGCTGTTTTGCGTTTTGAGGAGACCCAGGTATCTTAATGAATAACGAACAGACCCATACAGATGATTCCACCGTTGACGTGGAAGAAGAAAAACAATCAGTTGAAACTTCAACTGAAGTTACGCAAGATGAAGGAAATGAAACAGAAACAGAGGTAGAGACAACTTCTGACAATGCTGAAACAGAACAGGCGGAATCTCCAGTTGATGAACCTGCGCAAGTTGATCAAACTGATGAAACCGATCAGATTGCCGAATCTGAAGAAGTTTCTGAAAGCACCCCATCCGAAACTGAATCTGAAGAAGCTGATCAAACTGCTGAAGCCGAAAGTGAGACCGCTGAAGCCGAGGCTGATGAGGTCAATCAAACTGCTGATCCTGAGATCACCACATCAGAAGTCGAACCCCAGGAAGCCACCCCGACTGCCGAAGCTGAAAACGAAATCCCTGAAACCGAGGCTGATGAAGTTTCTCCGCCTTCCGAACCTGGAAGCGACACAGTAGAGGAACAAACGACTCCGATGAGTCAGGAATCTCTTGAAGAAGCTTATGATAATTCACTTAAAGCGTTTACCGATGGAGAGATTGTTAAAGGAACCGTTGTAGATGTAAGTCGCGATGAAGTGATGATTGACATCGGTTTTAAATCAGAAGGTTATATTCCAGCATCTGAGTTTGATTCGGCAGAAAATGATTTGCCTTCGGTACAAGTGGGCGATGAAATTGATGTGTATATTGTCCGGCGAGAAGATTCAGAAGGGCAAATAGTTCTTTCAAAGAAAATAGCTGATCAGACGTTAGTTTGGGACGAAATAACGCAAGCTTATGAGAGCGGTTCACCGGTCGAAGGCCGAATAACAGAGCGGATTAAAGGTGGGTTACGAGTGACTGTCGGGTCTTTGCGAGGATTTTTGCCTGCCTCACAAGTTGAATTACGACCTATTCAAAACCTTGACCAGTACATCGGGGAAGTTTTTCAGATGAAGGTCATCAGCATGAGTAAACGACGGCACAACATTGTTTTGTCGCGCCGTGCATGGCTGGAAGCTGAAATGGCCGAAAAGAAAGAAGAAGTCCTAAAAACTCTTGAAGTTGGTCAACACATAACTGGCGTAGTCAAGAACATTACCGCTTTTGGAGCATTCGTCGACCTTGGTGGGGTTGATGGTTTACTCCATAAGACCGACATGGCATGGAAGCGCATTAATCATCCATCCGAAATTGTTTCTATTGGTGAGGAAATTGAAGTTCAAGTCATTGCTATTGCACAAGAGAGCGAAAAAATTTCGTTGGGATTGAAACAGAAGACACCTGACCCGTGGGAAAATGTTGAGGAAAAATATCCTATCGGCTCAAGGATTAATGGTACAGTTGTGAATATTGTCAATTACGGTGTTTTTGTCCAACTTGAAGAAGCAGTTGAAGGCTTAATTCACGTTTCAGAAATGGCGTGGACTCGCCGTAACGTTGCCCCATCGCGCATTGTTAGTAAGGGTGATGAGATTGAGGCGATCGTTCTTGAAATTTCTAGAGAGGACAAACGGATTTCCTTAGGAATTAAACAATTACAACCGAATCCTTGGGAACTCTTGGAACAGAGGTTTCCTGTTGGAACCAAGATTACAGGACGCATCCGAAATCTCACAAATTTTGGCGCATTTGTTGAAATTGAAGAAGGTATTGACGGATTAATTCATACCTCTGATCTTTCTTGGACAGATCGTGGGTCTAACCCACAAGAATTACTTAAAGAAGGTGATGAGGTTGAGGTCGTTGTGCTGCAGATTGACGCTTCTGAACGGCGCGTTTCATTAGGGCTTAAACAGACACAACCTGATCCTTGGGATGAGGTTCCCGAAAAGTATAAGGTCGGCTCTGTCGTCCGCGGACAGATTGTTAATTTGACCAGTTTTGGTGCGTTCACAAAACTTGAGGAGGGTATTGATGGGCTTATTCACATTTCTGAAATCGCTGACCGTAGGATCGAAAGACCGGAAGAGGTTGTTTCTGTCGGAGATGAAATAGATGTTAAAGTCATTAACCTTGATCCAAAAGGTAGACGTATTGGCTTGAGTTTGAAAGCAGCAATAGCAGACCAAGAACGAGCTGCTGCCCCACCAGAAGAAAGACAAGAACGTCCCCGTCGCCAACGTCCTGCACCGCAACGCGAACCCAGAGAATCTAAACCTGTTGAGGAAGAGGAAACCGTGATGGGTGCTCTGCTCAAACGGGAAATGGGAAAAAACAATATTGACAATCTTGTGAATTCCCAGGAGACAGAAGACACTGAAGAAACTGAAAGCGCTGAAACTTCCGAGAACACTGAGAAAGTTGAGAGTGCTGAAACTTCTGAGGAAACTTCCGAGAACACTGAGAAAGTTGAGAGTGCTGAAACTTCTGAGGAAACTGAGAATGTAGAAAAGAAAGTTGAGAGTGCTGAAACTTCTGAGGAAACTGAGAATGTAGAAACTTCTGAGGAAACTGAGAATTCTGAAAGTTAAATGTTTATAGTAGATTTTACAATTAATGATACACATTGATCGGCGCGCTTGCAAAGCGCGCCTACTTGTGATATAAGAGGCGACGAATGCCATACGCGCATGAGGCGTTGATTTGGCAATAAATTCGCGACTACAAACGCTGTAAATCCAAAGAAAATGTTCCGGTATTTTAGGTTTTACCAAAATTTTCTGCTATAGCGTCTCGTACAATGCTGCTCTCTATTCATATTTAACGGGCATTTCTATGCTATATAATACAATAAAATATGTCCCGGGATGTCCTTTTGTCACGGAAATAGAGATGCTATTCATTTCGCATGAGGGCAAAAAGAAAAATATGCAGACAGGAGAACCGAATTGAGTCGAAATTTTTTGTTTACATCTGAATCAGTCACGGAAGGACATCCGGACAAACTGGCTGACCAGATTTCCGATGCTATTCTTGACGCTATTCTGAGAGAAGATCCCCATGGAAGGGTCGCTTGTGAAACACTTGTAACCACAGGGCTTGCGATCATCGCTGGTGAAATTACAACAACAGCCACCCCTAATCTACAAGAAATTGCCCGCGAAGTGATAGCAGACATCGGTTATACTGATGCCAGCTATGGTTTTAATGCTGAACACAGTGCGGTATTAATAACTATTGACAAACAGTCGCCTGACATAGCGATGGGTGTCAACCCTGGTGGTGCTGGCGACCAAGGCATCATGTTCGGTTACGCATGCACAGAAACTCCTGAATTAATGCCTTTGCCAATCACCTTGGCACACCAATTGACTCACCGTTTAGCTCAAGTTCGCAAAGAAGGTATTCTTGATTTTATCCGCCCCGATGGAAAATCCCAAGTAACAGTTGAATATGTTGATAATAAACCTACGCTTGTAACGACTGTTGTCGTTTCATCGCAGCACCATCCTGACGTTACAGATTCAGACCTCAAGGAAGGAATAACCGAAGAGGTTATCAAAAAAGTTATTCCTGAAGACCTCCTGAGTCCTGATGTTGTATACCATATTAACCCAACAGGTCGTTTTGTGACAGGCGGTCCCCACGGTGACGCTGGATTAACCGGTAGGAAGATTATCGTGGATACCTATGGTGGAATGGGACGTCATGGTGGCGGTGCTCTTTCTGGAAAAGACGCAACAAAGGTGGATAGAAGTGCTGCTTATGCCTCGCGGCACGCTGCTAAAAATTTAGTTGCTGCTGGGTTAGCAGAACGTTGCGAAATCCAAATTGCTTATGCAATCGGACGTAAAGCACCAGTCTCCGTAATGGTTGATACTTTTGGAACAGGAGATGATGAATTGGCGGCTAAATTGGTCAATCAGCATTTTGATTTAACCCCAGAGGGTATCATTGAAAGGTTGAAACTACGTGAGCCAATATACAGAAATACCGCTGCTTATGGGCACTTTGGACGCACTGAACCGGGATTCACTTGGGAAAAAACCGATTATGTTGAAAAACTGAAGGTGTAAGGAGGACAATGGACTACGATATCAAAACAACAGACCTTGCAGATGTGGGAAAACAGAGGATTGAGTGGGCAAACCGATTTATGCCAGTGCTGACATCTATCCGTGAACGTTTTGCGAAAGAACAACCACTAAAAGGAATTAAAGTTGCCGCGTGTTTACATGTTACAACGGAAACAGCAAATCTCATGCAGACTTTGAAGGCGGGCGGTGCCGAGTTAGCATTATGTGCGTCAAACCCGCTTAGCACACAAGATGATGTCGCTGCTTCTCTCGTTGTTAATGATGACATAGCGGTGTTTGCTATTAACGGTGAAGATACCGAAACTTACTATAAACACATTCAAGCTGCACTCGCAACGCAATCAAATATCACAATGGATGATGGCGCAGATTTGGTGTCACAATTACATTCAGAAGAAACAAATCCAGCACTCGTTGAACAAGTTATTGCCGGAACAGAAGAAACAACAACTGGCGTTATCAGACTCAAAAGCATGGCAGCCGAAGGTGTGCTGAAATACCCCATTATCGCTGTTAATGACGCAGATACCAAACATTTTTTTGATAATAGATACGGCACAGGGCAAAGCACTTTAGACGGTATCATTCGCGCAACTAATCTGCTCATCGCAGGAACAACTGTTGTTGTCGCGGGTTATGGATGGTGCGGCAGAGGCGTCGCAAGTCGTGCGCGAGGTTTAGGCGCTAACGTTATTGTGACAGAGGTAACTGCTTTGAAAGCGTTAGAGGCAGTTATGGACGGATTCAGGGTGATGCCGATGCAGCAAGCCGTTCAAGAAGCGGGTCTTGTTATAACGCTGACAGGCGATATTCATGTCCTCCGAAAAGAACATTTTGAGGCGATGAAGGATGGCACAATCATTGCGAATTCAGGGCATTTTAATGTTGAAATAGACATCCCAGCACTTGAGGAACTTGCCGTTGATAAAGCTACAGCACGAGAATTTGTGGAATCGTACACACTTGCTGATGGTCGAAGTCTCTATCTCATCGGAGAAGGTCGGTTAGTGAACTTAGCATCAGCTGAGGGACACCCCGCGAGTGTTATGGACATGAGTTTTGCTAATCAGGCACTATCCCTCGAATATATTGCCCAAAACCAACAAAAACTCGAAAATAAGGTCTACGATGTTCCCGAATCTATTGACGAGGAAGTGGCAAGGCTGAAGTTAGCAGCGTTCGGCGTTGAAATTGACACGCTTACGGCTGAGCAGGAGAAGTACCTCAACTCGTGGGAGATGGGGACATAATTTTGGCTTAGACACACTCTGAAAACCTATGAAAAAGTCAGAAATCTGGGAGGGAGTGATATTACTCCTTGCAGTGTTACTCTTGTTACCGATATGGTTAGCACAGACTGGTAAAGTTCAATTCCCTCCAGCAATTTTCACGTTCCTTGAGTATTTGCCATATCCACTTATCGTTGTGCTCGCTGTCATTTTTGTGCGCCGCTTGCGCCGAATCATCAGTGCGTTGCGTGAGAACAAAAACCGTCCTGGCATGTTTTCGTAAGACCAGATAAATTAATTTCCAACCCATAGACGTGCTTACAAAGCACGTCTATGGGTTGGAAATTAATTGTATAATACCATTTCTAATTGAGCGCTTTTCATTAACGAAAAACGTGCTTGTAGTCGCGCAATTCATTGCATCTCTTACATTCTTCACCTCAGTTTGAACCCATAATCTTATAATGAAATCTTATTATTTAACGTGGGTTCGATAAAAGAATTCAAATTTGGACGTTGTGTTTCACTTATGCCCATCTAATCGAAAGACTTTGGTAGGAGAGCAAGGCAAAGTTGTTTTTCCAGGTATATGAATTCTTGAGAACATGCAGGCAAAAATTACGGGGATACTTCACACCTATTTTACGACCATGATTGCTAAACTCACAGCGTTCACATATTTTGTAAAACTGCTAATGCCATATAATCTATTAGAATAGGGGAGAATATGAATTTTAGCAAACAGATTTGTGTTTTGGTTTTCGTGGCAATGCTATCAACATCTCTAACAGTAGCTGCCGAAGAAGAAACCGAAGAGATTTACACATTAGAAGAAGTCGTGGTTACTGCACGTAAGCGTGAGCAGTTGTCTTTTGAGGTGCCGCTTTCCGTTTCGACTATCCGTGGCGACAAATCCGATGCCTTGCGATCATCAGGTTTGGATTTGCGATTTTTGTCTAATCGGACACCAAGTTTACAGATGGAGTCCTCTTTTGGACGTGTCTTTCCACGTTTTTATATCCGTGGACTTGGCAATACGGGATTTTGACCTCAACGCTTCGCAGCCTGTTTCGTGCCAATATCTTGGCACCGGGTGAGGGTGGTCCAAGATTTTGCGCGTGACAGCATTGCACACGACGGGCGTAATGAACAAACGCTGGAGTCAGGTGGTTTAACCGCTGAAGTGCGTTACGATATTGGAAACTTCCAACTTGTTTCCCTGACGGGATTGGAGCGACTTACCACTTTTTCGCGCGGAGATATTGATGGCGGATACGGTGCTGCGTTCCTTCCGTCAAGCGGTCCCGGTGTGATTCCTTTTCCTTCAGAAACAGCGTCCGGTATTCCCTTGCTGAACCAGTTTAGCCAAGAAGTCCGCTTCTGCTGAGGGAACTTTTTCCATTGATGGCAACAGTCTACCGCAAGCACCCGCTTGGATTGCAGATGTGACGTTACATGCTTGATCTGCCTGCAGGTTTTCGCTTTGTCGCAGCTACAGATTGGGCATATCGTAGCCGAGTGCAGTTTTTTCTCTACGACTCTGTGGAATTCAGCGATGATTGGCTCTTGGAGGGAGGCTTACGGGTTGCTTGCCACTTACCTGATGGCGACACAGAGGTGGCACTTATAGGACGTAACATTCTCAACGATACGTCTCCCACTGGTGGTATTGATTTTAATAATCTGACTGGTTATGTCAATGAACCTCGGTTTTGGAGTTTGGAATTGGTGCGGCGATTCTGAACACATCAGAAACTTTGTATCTACCTCAAGAATTCAACAAACTACGCTTTTTATTCATAGAGTTTAATCTTCTGAGGGTGCGTTCCACGGTTCGTAGGCGTCGGCGTACGAAAGTTTGTTTGGGATTTAACCTAAGTAACTTGGTAAAATCGTCAATTGCCTCTTGATATAACCGCTGTGCTTCAGCTATATTTTCATCTCCTATTTCAAATTCAGCCATCATACATTTTGCTTGACCTCGATTTAGGCGACCTAAGATATAATTTGGGTTCATTTGAAGTGCTTGATTGAGGTCATCAAGCATGTCGTGTAAATCCCCGAGTGCACCTTTAGTAGAAGCCCGATTGTTGTAGGAAAAGATATCATAAGGATTTTCTTTAATAGCTTTATCAAAGTCTTTGAGTGCTCCGACGTAATTCCCGAGGCGTGACTTCATTCTCGCTATTCTTGCGTGAATGCCACATAAACCCGGGTTAAGTTTTCGGGCAGAATTATACGCATTTAGTGCTTCTCTGTCGTAATTAAAATCCGCATATTTGTCACCTTTACTTTCCATGTTATAAGCGCGCACGCGTGCATTTTTTTTCCACTGTGCCAAAGGTATTACATTTCCTGAATTAGCAATTAAAGTATTGATCACGTTGGAAGAAACCATAATTGTAGACATAGTGCTGAGATCTTCAACATCAGAATCTAACCCCGTGGTAGCAACACCAATGACTTCATTGTTCTTATTCATAGCTGGGCTGCCGAAAGCTCCAGTAATAAATTCGGTTTTTACTTCGTAACGTATGTTGTCACCGTATCTACCTTGAATGTAACCTATTCTACCCTGGTATCCCATCTCTAAATGGTATCCTGTGATATAAACTGAATCGCCTATTTGAATGGTGTCGCTGTTTCCGATGGATAGTGGGACACCCGTGTTAGTAACTTTAAGAAGTACCAGATTGTTTTTTGCATCATAGGTGGTTACCCCTTCAATAGTGATGTCTTCCGTACCGTTAATCTGAACATTTTTGTGTTGGCGCAACGGAAAAATATCCATTTCGTTCTGTTTCTTACCTAAGCGAGATGTGGCGTGCTCCCTTATTGTCTCATATTGATTTGAGGAAAACGCAACAACATTTTCAGCATTGGCAAGAACAGCTATGGTCGTCACGATCTTGTCTGGTTCTACATAGAAACCTGTTGCAGTTATAATGTCTGGATATTCTGAGTCCAATTCAAAGTTTTCGCTGTCATCAATTTCTATTTCCAAGTAAACTGTAGATTCTTTATTGTTATCAAAAATTTGTTGTAGTAAAGCGTCTTTTTGTTCTTCCATAGTCTTTCTCCAACTATAGGGTTATTTAGTTCTCCATATTTTCGGTTATTCTTGAATGCCTCTCTTGCTGTAGGAGCGAGTTCCAGCTCGCGACTTTTTGACGAAAATGTGCAAAAACCCTAAAACTAAATAACCCTGCTCCAACTATTTACCTAACAGTTTCGTTAGTTTGATATATTTTCAACATTGAGATCTAATTCCTTCACCTTCGCAAAATCTGCTTCCGCATCTTCCTGCTGTCCGAGTGCTTCTTTCGCAATTCCTCTATTATAGTAGGCATACGTATGTTCAGGGTTAAGCCTTATAGCCAAATCATAATCTTCTATTGCCCCTTTGGTGTCACCAAGGTACTCCTTTGCATTACCACGATTACAGTATGTGTTTGCAAATTCAGGATTTAGGTGGATAGCCATATCATAATCTTCTATTGCCCCTTTGGTGTCACCAAGGTACTCCTTTGCATTACCACGATTATAATAGACATCAGCCAAATCAGGGTTCCGTCGTAGTGCGTCATTATAATGATCTATAGCCTTATTGTGTTTCCCCTCCGCATATTCCAAGTTCCCAAGTTTTCCTTTGGAATATGCCCGGACTCGCGGCCGGTTTCGCCATTCCTCAAAAGATATAATCTGTCCAGTATTTTCCATCAACCTTCTGAGCACTGTTAATGGAATTGCCCCAATCATTGAATAGGTATCAATGTCACTGTCACTTGGCAGCCTTCCGCCAGCATCAACAACTCCAATGACTTCACCTTTGCTGTTTAACACGGGGCCGCCGCTTAGACCTTCACAATCCTTTGGTGAAATTTTTGCTTTTATCAGGAGTTGATAGTCGCTATTATGTCCGCTAAGTATGTTGCCTATTATACCTTTGTATTTTTTGCCTTTGTAACCGACAATAGAAACTGGATCTCCCCTCTGAAGCTCGTCGCTATTTCCAAGGGGAAGTGGCACACCTGTTTCGGCAACCTTAAGGATCACAAGGTCGTTCTTGTCATCGCATGCTGCCACACCTTCAATTGTGTAAATTGCTGTTTCATTGCAATTACGAGGTAGTTCAGGTCCTCGATTTTCTTGCATCCTTAAGTGCTTAGGATACCTCCGAAGGAGCAGTTTTTTTATTGCCTCATAAACACGATTGTGAATAGGTGTCTTTTCAATCTCATACTGCTTTGCGGTGATTATCTTGTATTTGACAATTGGCAAGTTCATAACGTGAATGTTTGTTGCAATCTTATCCGGTTCCACGAAGAAACCGATTCCAACCCCAGTTGTCAACCCAAATTTTTTGCCTTTCAAGAAGACAATAGATTGTTTGCTGTTTTCAATTATATCTTGGAATTGGTCATCTCTTTTCTCTTGCATAATACGGTTCTCTTTCAATTATTCACAGCGTCAGTTCGGAAGTCTTATTTTTCGAGTTTTGGGTCTAATTCTTTTGCCTTCGCAAAATCTGCTTTTGCTTCTTCGTGCTGTCCGAGTGCTTCTTTTGAAAGTCCGCGGTCGTGATAGTATAATGCCTTCTTCGGTCTGAGTCGGCTGGATTCATTGAAATCCTCAATCGCTTCATGGTGGTCACCGAGAGCAGCCTTTGCAGCACCGCGAGTATGATAAAAGGCAGCACGAACTCTTGAAAGTTTCGGATTGGACTTAAAAGCGGTATCAATATCGTCTATTGCAAATTGGTAACAATATTCCGCTTCTTCTATATTGCCCAGTTTGTTTTCAAATTGCCCCAATAAATATCTCACCCATCCTCGACTATTATAGGTAATACCTGTCTTCTCTTTTAAATCAATTGTTTCAGAATATAGGTTGATTGCGTTTTTATAATATCTACGGGCTTCTTTATATTTTCCCTGATCCGTTGCAGATTTAGCTTTGCGTAGATTTGAGTTTGCATTGGCAGTTAACCAAAATCTTCTTCCCACAATAGAAACAAATAGATGGAGCGAAAACCGCAAACCATAAAGTTTAAGCATTTTCCATCTCCACGAGATGGACTCGCGAATATTTGAAAAACTAAATGGCACAGAATGGAATCTAAGCAAAGATATTAGATCAGTCATTGCCTCAGTTAAAAGTCCAAATTCAAGCTTTGCATCCGCACGGCCTGTATAAGCGTTCTGCATATCAGGGACAAGGTCAATTGCAATATCATAATGAGCAATCGCTTCTTTGTAATCTCCTTCGTTGCAAAACTTTTCTGCCGCATCAATTTCAGATAAATAACGCACATCTGGAAGTTCTTTCCATTCTTCAAAAGGCACTGATTCTGTTCTGTCCTGTAGAAACTTTTTCAATCTGTTTGAGGGACAGCATAACCGCATACGACATTTCCAGCTTCATCAATCCTACTGGATTTCTTCACACCTATTACCTTTCCCTTATTATTTAGGATAGGACTACCACTGCTCCCGCCAGTGGATTTAGTTGTCAGGCAGATCAGATCACCGCTTGGTCTTTTCCATATACTTTCAATAGTTCCGTGTTCAATCTTAGCATGATCATTTGGATAGCCAACAGCACAGATTTCATCCTCATCTTGAATTGTGTCACTATCACCAAGTGTAAGCGAAATACCTTCATAATTAACCTTTAAAAGTATTAGGTCGTTTTTATTATCATAAGCCTCCACGTTCTCAATTTGGTATGATTCTTCTTGACCAGAAAGTTTTATGGTCACAGATGTTGCCCCAGCGATAACGTGAAAGTTTGTCACTATTAGATGTTTATCAATGAAAAAACCGCTACCATTAGTAGTTTCAATTTTGACTAAATCAAGCTGAGGACGTAATGCAAGACAAGGAATTTTTCTTTCCACATCCAAACGGACGACAGAATCAGCTAAGGCTTTTTCAGCAATTTGTTGTAAAGTGGTATCTTTTTCTTGTTCCATAGAGGTTTTCCTTTTCAACTATATCCATTATACACCAAATCACTCAGGATTTATACCAAAAAGATTTGACATGATGCTATAGAATGTGTTACCATACATTAAAAGATACACTATCCAATTATAGTTTCCAAACGAGATTATCTGATGTTACATCTATCGCTTATCACACTGACATTGCAATATAAAAAGTCTGCCCGCCACACTGCCCTACACCAAGACCACCTTCGCGCCGGACGCATTATTATTGCAATTCGTCGTGCTGTGGTGGGCTAATCGCAAGCAGATAAAAAGGACTATTGACACGCCCATCACTGAAACAGACAATTTCGGTGAGGGTGTTTTCTTTTTTAATAGTAGGTAGCAAACTAAACCTTTGACATGGAGATTGAGGCAACATGAGGAACTAAACATGTTTGAGTCAATCGTGCACCTTAGTAGAAAAGCCTCATGATGCCAACCCAGTACCCGTTTACCAAATAACCTGTTTCGGACAACGGACGAAACAGACCAGGAGGCTAAAAGTTAAAAATGTTTGAAGAGGTATCGCCGCAATTTACCTTTGCTGAAAAGGAGAAACAGACCCTTGCGTTCTGGCGTGAAAACGACATCTTTCAGAAGAGTATGGAGATGTACAAAGACGCGCCACCCTTTGTTTTCCTTGAGGGACCGCCATTTGCAAATGCACCACCCGGTGTTCATCATGTCCTTGCACGCATCATGAAAGACGCTGTTTGCCGTTATAAGACGATGACAGGACATTACGTCCATCGTAAAGCGGGTTGGGACACACACGGGCTTCCCGTAGAATATCAGGTTGAAAAGCAACTCAATATCACAAATAAAGCGGAGCTGGAGGCTTACGGCGTTCAGAATTTCATTGAAAAGTGTAAGGAAAATGTCTTTCAATATGAACAGGATTGGCGGCAGATGACGGAACGTATTGGTTTTTGGGTGAACTTAGATGAGGCGTATATCACGTTGTCAAACGATTATATTGAGAGCGTTTGGTGGGTGTTGCGGCAAGCGTGGGATAAAAAACTGTTGTATCAGGGGCATAAGGTGCAACCGTATTGCTACCGATGTGGCACGACCTTAGCAAGCCACGAAGTCGCGCTCGGTTACCAAGAGGTTGCTGACCCATCCATTTTTGTGCGATTTCCACTAAAAAATAGAGAGAATACTTATCTACTTGTATGGACAACGACACCCTGGACGTTGCCATCTAACGTTGCTGTTGCTGTCGGTGAAGATTATGATTATGTTGCTGTTGAACAAGACGGGCAATACCTCATTCTCGCGAAAGAATGTATGTCAAGTTTATTCGGTGATGAACTTCCGAAAATTGTTGAGAACTATAAGGGCAGCAACCTCCAAAATTGGGAATACGAACCGCTATTTGATGCTGGACAACATCCGAAAAAATCTCACTACATTGTTCCTGGTGATTTTGTAACGACCACAGAGGGAAGTGGCTTGGTGCATATTGCTCCCGCTTTCGGACAAGACGACTATGATATTGGGCAGAGACATAATCTGCCGTTAGTGCAATTGGTGGGGGCAGATGGCAAGTTTGTCCCAGAAGTTAAAGACGTGTGGGCAGGCGAATATGTCAAAGATGCCGACCCGAAAATCATTAAGAACTTGGACGGACGCGGGCTGTTGTTCAAAGCTGCTGAGTATACACACCAATACCCGTTCTGTTGGCGATGTGATAATCCGTTGCTCTACTATGCGCGCGAATCGTGGTTTATCCGCACCACCGCCATCAGAGACCAGATGCGTCAGCACAATCAGGAAATCAACTGGTATCCTGAACATATCAAAGATGGTAGGTTCGGGAATTGGTTAGAAAATAACATTGACTGGGGATTGAGCCGTGAACGCTATTGGGGAACACCGCTACCTGTTTGGATATGCGACGACTGCGGGCATCAACACTGCGTTGGTAGTATTGCCGAACTGAAGGAACTCGGCACCGATGTGCCAGAAGATATTGAACTACACCGCCCCTACGTAGATGATGTTGTGCTTGCCTGTGCGGAATGTAGTGGCACGATGCACCGTGTGCAGGATGTGATTGATTGCTGGTTCGATTCAGGATGTGCACACACTGCACAATGGCACTATCCGTTTGAAAACAAAGAACTGTTTGAGCGTGCCTATCCTGCAGATTTTATCTCAGAAGCCATTGATCAGACCCGAGGGTGGTTTTATAGCCTCTTAGCCACCGGTACACTGCTCTACGATAAGCCCGCCTACAAAAACTGTCTCTGTCTTGAACTTATTCTCGCCTCTGATGGACAGAAAATGAGTAAGAGTCGTGGCAACACAGTTGATCCGTGGACGATCTTGAACGAGCAAGGGGCAGACGCTATGCGGTGGTATATGTTCACGGCATCACCGCCTTGGGCACAGCGAACCTTCAAACTTGAAGGCATTGACGAAGCGTTGAAGAAATTCATGGGGACGTTTCAAAATGTTTATAGTTTCTTCGTGATGTATGCCAACTTAGAGCAGGTTAATGTCTTAGAAGATGCACCACCGGTTGCGGAACGCGCTATCATAGACAGGTGGATTTTATCTCGTCTCCATACTTTGATTAACAAGGTGCGTGATGACATGGAGAATTACCATCTCACGAATGCACCGCGCGCGATTGAGGTGTTTGTTGATGACCTTAGCAACTGGTATGTTCGCCGTTCCCGCGACCGATTCTGGGGTGCAGAGGCAGGGCAAGACAAACAAGCAGCTTACGCCACACTTTATGAGGCACTTGTTACCGTAGCGAAACTCGCTGCGCCGTTCATCCCGTTTTTAGCAGATGAACTCTACCGTAATTTAGTCGGTTCGCTCAATCCTGATGCACCGCTCAGCGTTCACCTTGCAGAATATCCAGTCGCAGATGCTGCGTTGATAGAGACTGCTTTAGAAAACGATATGGCGTTTACACGCGAGGTAATCAGCATGGGGCATGCTGCTCGGAATCGCTCCGGTATTAAAACGCGCCAACCACTCGCTGAAATCACACTCGGTGGACTATCTGACGCTGAAAAAGAGACCGTCAATCGTTTGGCAGCATTTGTTCACGATGAGTTGAATGTTAAGGAAATTGTTTTCACAGAGGAGTTGGACGCGTTCGCACAGGTTACACTCAAACCGAACTTTAAGGTCCTGGGACCAAAATACGGCAAAGGTGTGCAGGCAATTGCAAAAGCACTCGCTACCGCAGATACAATGTATATAAAAGCGGAATTGGAA
The DNA here is from genome assembly GCA_021295735.1 of Candidatus Poribacteria bacterium. Lineage (GTDB taxonomy): Bacteria > Poribacteria > WGA-4E > WGA-4E > WGA-3G > MSPOR6. The sequence goes on from JAGWBU010000011.1 coordinate 14,877, forward strand.
GCAAACAGGAGTTTTCAGATTGAAGCATCTGGTGAAACTTATACCCTTGAACAGTCAGAAATTGATGTGCAGACACAGAACCGAGAAGGCTTTTTTGTAGAGGTGGACGCGAGAAAATTTGTTGCATTGTCAACAGAACTGACGCATGAGTTAGTGCTTGAAGGTATGGCACGCGAACTTGTCAACAAAATCCAGAATATGCGGAAGGATGCAGATTTTAACGTGTCCGATCGGATTAAGCTCAGTCTGAACACATCATCTGCGTTGGTAGACGAAGCGTTCCAAACGCATCGGGATTACATCCTCACGGAAACGTTGACGACTGAGGTCGTTGAATCACCAGGGGAGAATGCGTTCAGTCTCGATCAAAAGTTAAATGGCGAGCTGGCAACGCTGAGTGTTGAACAGGTATAGAAGCACATTTTATGCGATTAAAAGAACAGGCAAGTAACGCATCGGTTACCTGCCTATATAGATGTCAAAGAGTATTTCAATGGTGTTCGTTACTCTTCGTGTTCTTCATTAGTGTTCTGTGGGATCGGGAAAATTCCAAGCGTTTCCATAAGCATGGTTAGATAGTGCCTCCCGTCCATCTTGCCACTCTAACCAATATGCTATTTCCGACCCAGACACTTCAGAAGGCCCCCTCTACGACGACCCACTTACCGGGTATTGCTGGACTTGAACCGTCAATATCCGCCCAAGCAGAGCAACCGGATAAGTCCGTGTCTGCTTGTATGGCATCCCAACTTCCATATCTCTCTTTTTCTGCATCTGACCATTTATTTGGATTATTGTGCAGCTTGGTTTTACGCGTAGACTCCACGTCGTCATCCACTTCTTCATCCCAATCCGTGCGTCCCTGGTAATCGCCGGTAAGATCACCAGGGACCCCAGCATACGCTTCATACGTTCCTTCGTAGTCATCGTTAGGTGCATCTCCTTCGTATCTGGCCCACGCTTCGTACTCTATGCCGTAACCTTCCAGGAGTGTCTCCAACATGCTTTTCGCTTTATCAACAATACCATCTCCTTCACCCGGATAGTCAACATCTGATGTGATATAAGCTTCAGCATATACTGGACCGTCAGACTCTGCTGAGAGACATTTTCCATAATACTGGTTTACGTTTCTTGTTCGTACATCAGCCCAGGGGACTATAATAGCACAACCGAGCATCACAAAAATCAGTGTAAAAATAACAAAACGTTTCATAATAGTAATTCTCCTTATTTGGGTAAATCAAGGAAGGTATAGGGATCTATACCGCCCTCTTCAAAAGGGATTAGTTTAATACCGGGAAAATCGGCTGCAGTTATACTTTCATCGCGCGCGTTTTTTTCTTTTCTGATCGCCCTCATGTAATGACCATCATCGGGATGGCCCAGAGATCTTAGCAAATATTGTTTTCCATCGGACTCACCCCATATTACATAGCGGACACCTTTGATGATAGGGTATACCAAGCCGTTTTCCATAACAGAACCTTTAACAGGGACCCCTTGTTTTAGAAGTTTGATCTTAACACGTATTCTCAATTCTGAATTAGCACTTTTGCGTGGCCATGTGATCGGTCCGAAGCCTTCCGGTAATTCTGGATAAGGACCGAACCCGTAGGGAGAGATGATCTCATCTTGAGCAGGGGGTAGAATACCGAATTGAGCCAGGAGTTCAGGCGAAGGTGGTTCTGTTCCTAAAAATATTCTCCCGTCCACTATCTCACCGATGCGCGGAAGTTCAGGTTTTGCCGGTTCTTCTGCGGTTAGCATATTGCTTTCCGCAGATGCGTCGGCTGCCTGTTCTATCTCGTTATCAGATGCCGCTTTTTCAGCTTCCCATTCACGGGCAACTTCAGCAGTTTTGGCTGCATCGCGCCTGTAAGGTGCCGTATCATATCGGTACCAAAATACACACGCAACGACGAATACGATTAAGAAGGTGATGCCACTAATAACCCATTTATTGGTGAAAATATCGCGTAGCATATCATACCTCGTCTTGTTTATGACACACGCCAATGTGGCGTGTCTGTAAAATTGCTCACACTGGTCAAGCAAACCGAGGATAAACACTCCCAAAGTTTAGGTTTGCTTGCCATCTTCATAAATTATACTACAATATGCAAAAAAAAAATCAAGTTAAAAATTGAAAAAAATTGGAAGTTATTAGAATTTTGCAGAATTAAGACAAATAATTTGCTAAATCCGCGCTGTTTTTTGGGTTGAGGACTATATTTAAGCACACCCTCTGCATCAGAAAAGCGCAGATACAGTGCCCACGTCCAACTGTTCTGTTCAATGATGCTACACACAACCTTGTTCCACCTGCTTTCAACTGACACGGAATCGTATCTGCATCTGGCGTGATACGGCGGTAAATCCGTTTTTTGTGGATTTCTGTTCCGTTTAGCCACACCGTAACTGTCTCATCGCTGCCTAACAGCAGAACGGTGTCCATGGCTTTTGGCGTATAGACGTAAGTAACAGCGTATCCAACCATACTTGTGTTCATTACGATTTTTGCTCGCAAATCCAGCATACCGTTCGTTGATGATTCACACAACAATTTATTTGCAATGAAAACACGCGTATGCTAAAATAATATCAGTCGTAGCGTTGCCTATAGAGGAGAGAAGATGAATTACGCAGAACTGCCGCTCCCACAACGTCAAAGAGACGAAATCCATCAAATTTTATCGGACGCATCCGATAGAGACGGAGGCGTGGATAATGACTCTATATTGCGAAGTCTACAAGAACTTGCCACTGACGATACCGACATCCAAACCTGTTTTGCCGAGATCGTCATCCCGATATTAGAAACTTGCCTAAATTCACCTAATCCTGAAGCTGCCTTAAATAATTTTTCGCGTTTTGCACGTGTAACGTTTAACCGAAAATGGATTTATCAATTCTTGCGAGATGCACCGTTTCTGATGCAGACCGTGATGCTCAGTTTCGGCGCGTCCTCATATCTGTCCGATATTCTGATTCGCAATCCGATCTATTTTTATGACATCATTGATGTGAACGTGATGGACGCCACGAAAACACGCGACATCATGTATGACGAGCTCGCTACGGCACTCAGTAGGTATAGAGATATTGATCAGAAACTTCAGATAATTCGGCGATACAAGCGTCGCGAAAGCCTTCGCATAGCACTCCGTGATCTTCTCCAGGTAGTAGCCGTTGAAACAACGACATTGGAGATGAGCAATTTGGCAGAAGCAGCGTTGCAACACTGCTATGAAATTGGCTGCGATCAGATCATAAAGCCAAAGTTTGGCACACCGCTAAATGAAGAAGGCACCGCTCCCTGCCGCTTTGCTGTTATCGGAATGGGAAAATTCGGGGGATATGAACTCAACTTTAGTTCTGATATTGACCTAATTTTTGTTTATTCAGATGAAGGACAAACCGATAAAGGTGTTGATAATAGTGAATATTACACACGTTTGTGTGAGTTTTTAATTAAAGCGATGAGCGAAGTAACGGTGGAAGGCTATGTGTTTCGTGTGGATATTCGTTTGCGTCCGGAGAGCAGCGCTGGGGTCATTATTCGTTCTATGGAAAGCTATGAAAGTTATTATGAAGGATGGGGCGATTTATGGGAACGTCAAGCGTTGATAAAAGCGCGTCCGGTCGCTGGGGATATGGCATTTGGAGATGAATTCATCCGCATGATTCAGCCGTTTGTGTATCAACGCTATTTAGATGGGGTAACGCTTAATGAAATTAAGGTAGACATTCGGAATACGAAAGCGCGCATAGAGGAACGGCTTATAGGAGAGAGGACAGACCTTGAAAAGCATGTCAAACTTGGTCCGGGTGCTATTCGGGATATTGAGTTTACTGTCCAATGCCTCCAGATGATACATGGTGGACAGCAAAAGTCACTCTGCTCACAGAATACGTTGGAGACACTTGAAGCGTTGAAGGCTAACGAATTGTTGGAAACGGAAGATGCTGATACCTTATCAGATGCTTATCGGTTTTTACGAAGGCTTGAAAACAGTATCCAAATAGAGGCGGACCAACAACGTTACGCAATTCCGGCAAAAGAGGAGGAGGAGATTCAACTTGCTCGACGTTTGAAATACCATGACGCACCGCTTGAAACATTCCGACAAGATTACCAAACCCATACAGCACGTGTCCGTGAAATCTTTGAAAAAGTGATGGACGTCCGTGAACCAAACCAGTTAGATATCCCCGTGCTGCTTAGCCAAGATGACTCAGAAGAGATTCAGGAACAATTGAGTAAGTTCGGTTTTGAGAATGTGCGTGAAGCACATCGCTTGTTGCGACAACTTGCCAACGGTAGTGATGGACAGCAGTTCTCCCCCGCAGTCAGACGTGCATTCTTCAAACTCGCTCCGAGTCTCCTGAAATATTTGCGTGCAGCCCCCGATCCAGATATGGCACTTCGCTATTTTGATGCATTTGCCGCTAAAGTCGGTGCGCGGAGCAGCTACTACACCATGTTTATGGAAAGACAAGGGGTACTTGAAGCACTCATAAGTGTCTGCGGTTCAAGCCTTTACTTGGCAGATTTACTGATTGCCAGTCCAGAACTGTTTGATTTGTTGACAGTGCCGACTTTCACCGAATCCCCGAAGACACTCGCCCAAAAACAGGAAGAGGTTTTACAACTCGTCGCGGATACATCTGATGTTCACGTGCTTAGAGCGCTTAGACGTTACAAGAACGATGAGATTTGGCGCATCGCCTTACGAAACATCCTCGGTAACGCTGACCTTCCAACAACGACCAAAGAACTCTCCGATTTGGCCGAAGCAATCCTGCAAGCCATCTATCCGAAGATTGACGCGCAGCTACGCGAAGAACGCGGTATCCCAATGAGCGATGACGGAACACCCGTGACTTTCGCCATCATTGCAATGGGGAAATTTGGAGGACGTGAACTTAACTTTAGCTCAGATTTAGATGTGATGTGTGTCTACACAGCAGATGGTGAAACAACTCAAGGAATGCCAAATTCGGAGTTTTTCTCGCTTCTCGGTTTAGAATTAGTAAAGCAACTTGGTGGGGATCACGGAATGAGTATTTATGAGATCGACCTACGGCTCCGTCCCTATGGCACAGGTGGCGCGATCGCATTGCCGTTGTCGGGATACCAGCATTACTATGACCATACTGCAGAAATCTGGGAACGGCAGGCACTCACACGCGCCCGCGTCGTGGTAGGAGATGTGGAAGGAGTAGGAAACCAATTTATGGAGATCGCACACGCCTTTTGCTATAAGCAACCACTCACTTCTGAAGATATCTCCGAGATTGTGCGGACACGCCAACGGAAAGAAGCACAAGCCACACGAAAAACTAAACCACGACGTAGACGGAGTGGAAAAGTCAGTAAACCTACTGCTAATGTAAAGTCAGGATACGGAGGACTTGTTGATATTGAATTTGCTGTGCAAACCCTTCAACTGATACATGGAACCGATACAATTTCAGTCCGTGTGCCGAATACGCTTCTTGCAATTGACAGATTGCACGCTATTGGCGTTCTGACAGAGGCACAGCGTACAGGATTATCAGAAGCGTATCAATTTCTTCGGCGCGTGGAAAATGCATTACGGATTGTTCACGACCGCGCGTTGGATGCGTTGCCTACAAATCGGGCAGAATTGACGCAATTAGCCCGTCGGCTCGGATACGTGGAAACGGAAGATACCTCTATCGTGGAGACTTTTTTGCAGGATTATGGAAAGTGGACCGAAAAGACTCGTGCGCTTTTCAATGAGATCCTTGTTAATTGAATCGAGAACGTAGGTTGGGTAGAGTTTGCGAAACCCATAAATCAACGCAGCATGCGCGTATGGCATGCTGCGGGTGTAAACTTAAGAAAAAAATGCTGGATTTTCTCTTGTGGGAGGGAGACCTTGTCCGACCGATTTTCGAGATTCAACCACCATACGCGTATTTGGCGTTGATTCACTCCCACAAGAAGATATATCCTTAGAGTTGACACGTATAGGCAGAGTTTGCGAAATCCAACAACCGAACACTAAAATATCGCTCTGGTAGGCGCGCTTTGTAAGCACGCCTACAGTGGAAGGTTCTGTCTTTTTATCTGTAACAAAAACACAAAACCTTAAGGAGACATTCATGGCATCCGATTCGTCACCTATCAGTCCCCGTTTCCCGAAAAATGTTATTATATGCATCGGGGACGGGATGGGTTTTGAAGCAGTCAAAGCCGCGGGCTACTACGCATTGGGCGAAACGGGAACCCTGTCCTTTGAGGCGTTTCCTCACCAGGCAGAATTGAAAACTTATGCAGCAAACACACCGATGACTGACTCCGCCGCTGCTGCAACCGCCATAGCGACAGGACACAAGGTCAACAACGGTGTTATTAGTATGGAAATCCCGGGCACTGGCACCTCACTGAAGACGCTCCTTGAGGTTTCTAAGGAATTGGGCAAAAGAACCGGCCTCGTCTCAACAACCTACATCACCCATGCGACCCCCGCTGCTTTTGGCGCACACAACTCGCAACGTAACAACCTCGGTGAAATCGCACATGATTACCTCCATCTCACCCGTCCCAACGTGCTGTTGGGAGGCGGTGGCAATGGAATTACAGAGGAGAGGGCAGAATCCGCTGGTTATACAGTCGTAACTGATCGAGAGGAACTGCTTACCCTCAACACCAATACGGAAACCTTTGTTTCTGGACAGTTCGGGCAGACCAATATCCCGTATATGTTTGATGGACCTAACAATCTACCATATCTATCAGAAATGGCAACCGTGGCATTGGACATTCTCTCTAATAACGAAGATGGGTTTTTTCTACTTCTTGAAGGTGGGCGCATTGATCATGCTGGGCATTCTAACGATATAGAACGCCAACTTTTGGAGACAATTGAGTTTTCTAAAGCGGTGCAAACCGTTTTCGATCGGGTGTCAGATCGTGAAGATACCATTATTCTTGTCACAGCAGACCACGAAACGGGTGGATTGCGGGTGGATAAAAATAACGGACAAGGAAAAGTTCCTGAAATTTCTTGGACGACTGGCGGACATACCGTCAGCAATGTGCCTTTTTACGGTTGGGGCATGAACGCTGAACGCGTTGAAGGTGTTATGAACAATACAGATTTGATTAAAGTGATATCAGGGGTTGGAAACTTAGACGGGGTCCAACTCACGTTATTATAGTAATATCTAAATGTAGGCGCGCTTTGCAAGCGCGCCGAGTGAGTGTGTATCATCAATTCAAAAATCTACGATAAATACTCGTGAATTCAAATTTTAGTTCTCAACACTACCCTTCTGAGCGGAGTTGAATCAATTTATTGACAGCATGGATATACGCCTTTGCACTGGCTTCAATAATATCCGTACTCGCACCGTTTCCTGTGATGACGTGCCCATTGTCCTGCACCTTGAGCGTCACCTCACCAATCGCATCTTCGCCTTCTGTCACAGAACGAATTTGATAATCGATCAGATTCAGTTTGATTTTGACAATCTGATTAATTGCCTTAAAGGCTGCGTCAACAGGACCATCACCAGTAGAAGCATTCTCAACGATCCCCTCCTCTGTGCGGATACCTACGGTGGTTGTTGGTGAAATCTTCGTCCCACTTACGACTTGGATGTAGTCAAGTTCAAAAATCGCAGGAACGGTACGAATCTCATCGCTCATAATTGCCTCAAGGTCGGCATCGTGAACAGCTTTTTTCTTGTCTGCTACGCGGAGGAATCTTTCGTAAACCTTCTCTAACTGCTCTTTATCCAGCTCATATCCGAGTTCGCTAAGGCGATGTTTCAAGGCGTTCCGTCCAGAACGTGGACTGAGAATTAGTTGGCTCTCTTTCCATCCGATCTCTTGTGGGTCAATGATTTCAAAGGTTACACGCGACTTAATAATCCCATCTTGATGGATTCCTGAACTATGTGCAAAAGCGTTTTCACCGACAATTGCTTTGTTCGGTTGCACTGGAATGCCCATAGTCCGACTCACACGTCTGCTGATAGGAACGATTTCTTTGGCATTAATATCGGTGTAATACGCTTTAAAGTAATCGCGTCGCGTTCGGATAGCCATGACGACCTCTTCAAGCGAGGTATTTCCAGCACGTTCACCAAGTCCGTTGATGGTGCACTCTACTTGCCGTGCGCCTTGTTCAATCGCAATTAGGCTGTTTGCGACCGCTAATCCTAAATCGTTATGACAGTGGACACTAATAACGGCATCGTCAATATTTGAGACATTTTCCCTGATTCCTGCAATAAGACCACCAAATTCTGCAGGAACTGTCCATCCGACTGTTTCAGGGATATTGACTACGGTTGCACCTGCGGCGATAGTGGCTTCAACCACCTCGTACAGATATGCTAATTCTGTTCTACCTGCATCCATCGGCGAAAACTCAACGGTGGCATCTGGATGATCTGCACACAAACTCTTTGCATAAGCAACCGCATCCACCGCCATTTCAAGGGTTTTCTCTGGTGTTGTGCGGGTGATGCGTTCCATGTGGATAGTTGATGTGCCAACAAACGTATGGATACGTGCGCGGTGAGCATCTTGGATCGCTTTCCACGCTGCCGTTATATCCTTTTCAACAACGCGTGAAAGCGCGCAAATTTCGGGACCCTTAACCTCGTTAGCTATGCGTTGAACAGCATCAAAATCACCCGGTGACGAAATTGGAAAACCAGCTTCAATGACATCAACATTTAATTTAGCGAGGTGTTTGGCAATCTCCAACTTTTCTTCAATGCCGAGAGCGGCTCCGGGAGTTTGCTCCGCATCTCGGAGTGTTGTATCAAAAATATAAACCTTTTCTTGGTTCGTTTCAAAATCGTCCACGGTTGTGTCCTCCAAATGGGTTACCTGTCTGTCATTAGAAGGGATGATATACCCCTTTACAATGGAATTAGTAAAATCCTACTTTGCCGTTTTATATTTCACGTCCAACAGCGATAGCGATCGGTTTTAGTTCTTGAATGAGTGCCTCAAATTGATCAGGAAACAGAGACTGTGCACCATCACCTGTCATTGAATTATCAGGATCATGATGAACTTCAAGTAACAGTCCATCTGCTCCAGCTGCGACGGATGCTTTTGTCATATCGCTCACCAAGTTACGGATACCGGTTCCATGGCTCGGATCAACAACGATAGGCAAATGGCTTAATTCGTGAACAACAGGAACAGCGTTAAGGTCCAATGTGTTACGCGTGTGGGTTTCGAAGGTGCGGATGCCTCGCTCACATAGAATAACATCCGGATTCCCTTCAGAAAGTATGTATTCTGCAGCAAGCAACCACTCTTCAATCGTCGAAGCCATTCCACGCTTCAGAATAACAGGTTTGCGGGCACGACCAACTTCACGCAACAGATAGAAGTTTGTCATATTCCGTGTGCCGAGTTGAAATATGTCCGTATGTTCACCAACAAGTTCAACTTCGTTGGGAGTCATCACTTCTGTTACGATGCCCAAACCCGTTTCCTCTTTGGCTGCGACAAGCATTTTCAATGCATCTGCTCCAAAACCTTGGAAACTATAAGGACCTGTGCGAGGTTTAAATGCGCCACCTCTAATAAAACCGGCTCCCGCTTTCTTCACCTGTTTTGCAATAGTTACAATCTGTTCGGTACTCTCAACCGCACAAGGACCCGCCATAACCGCTAACTTCCGTCCCCCAATTTTCGTCCCGTTTGTGGAGATAACAGTCGGTTCATCCCGAAATTGGCGGCTTGCTAATTTATATGGGGCAGTGATCGGCATCGTCCTTTCAACGCCAGACATTGACTCCATCGGAATATCGCCAAGCAATGTTTTATCTCCTATTACACCGATGACGGTGCGTTGTTCGCCAGTTGAAATCTGTGCTTTCAACCCTACACTCTCAATCCGTTTGACAATTGCGTCAATCTGATTAGGTGTTGCATCCGTTTTGGTAACGATTACCATGGTTTGAATTCCCTCCGACACATAACTCTGTTTCAAGTCAATGTTGATGATTAGTAAAAAAATAACCCAACATCGAATTATTCTCGACACTGGGTAGTGATGTATAAGATTCAATTAAAACTTTTTCATGAGTGCTTACAAACTATCACCACCTACCGCCGCAGTACAAAAACGGGTACAACCCGAGCGTAAAGAGTGCCCAAAGATCAAAAATATTTCCCCGTAAAAATGATAGAGCGGACCGTGTTCCACTTGCCAGTACTGTAGAGATGGTAGAGCGTTCAAACTTCTGCATCACAAAAGATCCCTAATTTCTTTGGTTGTAAGCCTTTCCTATTTTCTTGCCTTATAATACGTTATTCCAAACAAAACGTTTAATGTAAGACTACTTTTTAATATGGTAACACATTTCATAAGGTTATGTCAAGTTTTTATGATAGTATTGCAGGGTTATTTAGTTTTCGGGTTTTCTGCTATATTTTTTCACATTTCTAAATAAACTATTAACGTGAGTTTGATAAATAGTTAGGATTTCTACATTTCCTCTTAAAGTCCTCTGATAAGGGGGATTTAGGGGTTA
>JAGWBU010000011.1:25536-39884 GCA_021295735.1 Candidatus Poribacteria bacterium
GTTTTTGTAGAAATCCGCCCTACAGTGGAAAACGCCGCGTAATCATTGTAAATTGAACCTATGTAACCAAATATTTACAAACCCTATAAAACTGATTCCTTGCATTAAAAAGGAATTTTTATTATGATATGCATATCCCGAATGAAGGAGAAAACGAATGAGCCTATTGGGCATTGATGTTGGTACAACAGGATGTAAAGTTATAGCATTTCGCGAGGATGGTGAAACTCTTGCACAAGCGTATGGCGAATATCCGTTGATACACCCGCAACCCGGTTGGTCAGAACTGGATTCAAATGTTGTCTGGGAAAATGTTTCCAACGGAATTCGCAAGGTTGCGGCACAAACAAAAACAGATCCGATTGAAGCAATTAGCGTGGCATCACAAGGCGAAGCCGTGACGCCCGTTTGGGGTAACTGTGATGTGCTTGCAAACGCTATTACTACCTTTGATTCTCGCACCACAGGAATCTGCGAAGAAATCCTGCAAGAAATTACACCTTTAGAAGTGATGCAAATCACTGGTATGCCACCGAGTAATATCCACACACTTGCGAAACTGGTATGGATACAGCGGAATCAACCAGAAATTTATAAAGAGGTGTGGAAATTTTTCGGCTTTGAAGATTTCGTCAATTTCAGGTTGGGCGTGCAACCTGCGGTAGACTATTCTCTGGCAGCGCGTACGATGTGCTTTGACATTATCAACAAATGCTGGTCCGAAAAAATGCTCAGTTTGGCGAATGTTGACGTGTCAATCTTGCCCGATACAGTTCCGTCAGGCACTATCATCGGCGAAATTGGTGCTAAGGTTTCAGGTGAACTCGGTCTTCCCAAAGGCGTAGTTGTTGTTGCAGGCGGGCACGACCAACCTTGTGGGGCGTTGGGTGCAGGAATTATTCGCGGTGGCGAACTTATGGACGCAACTGGCACTGTGGAATGTATTGCCCCTGCTTTTAGCGAACCTGTTATCAACCAACAGATGATAGATGGGAATTTTGCATGCTATCCGCATGTCGTTGAAGGGCTATATGTCACATTGGGATTTGTTTCAAGCGGTGGTGTTGTGCTACGCTGGTTTCGGGATACCTTAGCACAAGCAGAAGTAACACAAGCATCTGCAGAGGGACGCGATGTCTACGATATCCTCCTTGAAGATATATCCGATTCCCCCGGAACAGCCATGCTCCTTCCGCACTTTACCGGTTCTGGAACCCCACATCTTGACTTGGAATCGAAGGGCGCAATCGTTGGATTGACACTTTCTACAAGCAAAAGTGAACTTGTTAAGGCGATACTTGAAGGTATTAGTTATGAAATAAAACAGAATCTTGCGATGCTGCAAGATGCCGGTGTTGTCATAAACGAGGTCCGTGCCATCGGCGGCGGCGCAAAATCGGAAAAATGGTTGCAACTCAAAGCGGATATGTTCGGTAAAAAGGTCATCGCACTTGACATTTCCGAAGGTGTCTGTCTTGGGACTGCTATCCTTGCAGGAACGGCAATAGGTAAGTATAGTGGAATTGAAGAGGCGGTTGACCTATTAGTCAAACCACAAAAGGTTTACTATCCGCGTGAGGAAATAGCCCAACAGTACGATGAGAAGTTGAAAGTTTATGAGCAGATTTACCCTACTTTGCGTGAGTTGAACGATCAATTATAAATTGGTAATTACGGATAGCGCGTGGGTTGGGTAGAGTTTATGAAACCCATAAGCGTCAACTTAAGGAAAAAATGTTGGGTTTCCTCTTGTGGGAGGGCTTTCTAAGCCCGATTTTGTGAGACCCAAGCCGTTAAATCGGGGTTGAAAACCCGCAGCATGCCAAACGCGCATGCTGCGTTGATTTGGACAAATGCCAAAAAGCGCATTTGGCGTGACACCTATGGGTAGAGTTTATGAAACCCGACAATGGCTATCAGCAATCGACTTTCAGCCATCAGCGGTAGGTGCGTTCCATCCTTGGTAGTCGCGCTTTGATGAAGATTAAGAAAATATTTCGGTAATTCTAATTTTTCCGTCTTGTTCTTATGTGGATTTCAAACACACCATGAATATAAGAGGCGCAATGAATTGCGCGACTACAAACGCCGCTAATCTGAAGAAAATGTTAAGATATTTTTAGATTTACTATAATGCCACTATGAAAAAACATGTCGTAGGAATAGACATTGGCGGTACAAAACTCGCAACCGTCGTTGCGGATAATTCTGGCAAGATTCTTAGCAAAGTCCGCAGACCGACATTTGCTGATAAGGGGTCTGAATATGCTATCCAACTTCTATTTGAGATGGTGGACGAAACTATCACCAAGGCAAATCTCAAGCAGGAAGCAATTTCAGGGATTGGTGTGAGTTGTGGTGGTCCATTGGATACAAAAACAGGGATCGTTTATTCTCCTCCGAATTTGCCTGGTTGGGATGCATTTCCACTTAAAACGCGTCTTGAAACGGAGTTTCAGATACCCGCTACGATTGAAAATGATGCCAACGCCTCAGCACTCGCCGAATACCGGTTTGGAGGTGGCAGAGGCTATAATACTGTCCTTTACATGACGATGAGCACTGGAATTGGTGGCGGAATTGTTATAAATGGACAGATATTCCACGGTGCCAACGACAGCGCAGGCGAAGTCGGTCATCAGATTCTTTTGCCCAATGGTCCGCTATGTGGGTGTGGTAAGCACGGGTGTTTGGAGGCTATCTGCTCAGGTCCAGCTATTGCACGTCGTGCTAAGGAAGCAATTCAAAAACAGTCAAACACTACAATACTTGCTCTTGCAGATGGACATATAGAGACGGTAAAATCAGAACATGTACTTGCAGCAGCACGGCAAGGTGACGCGTTGGCACTTAAGTTGATTGACGAAACAGCATATTACATGGGATGGGGCATCGCAAATTTGGTCAATATTTTGAATCCGGACATTGTTCTACTGGGAACAATTGCTATCGCCGCTGGAGACCTTTTACTTCAACCGATTCGAAAAACTGTATCAGACTTTGCAATGGCACGTCCTGCCGAAGCAGTCAAGATAATGCCTGCACAGTTGGGTGAATCACTGGGAGACCTCGCTACCATTGCATTGGTAGTATGATGTTCCATTCAAATATGGAGAAAACTTGATGGAGAGAATCAAAAAATACATTTCGCATCTACAAGGCGCTTTAGAACGCTTAAAACTGGAAGATGTACGGCGTTCTATAGATGTAATCATGGGTGCCTATCATGCCGACAAACAAATTTTCGTTATCGGCAACGGCGGCAGTGCGTCTACTGCATCCCACCTCGCCTGTGATTTGGGTAAAGGTACAAGCATTGCAGGTAAACCTCGGTTCCGCGTAATTAGTTTAACTGATAACGTGGCGACGATGACAGCATGGTCAAATGACGTTGCTTACGAAGATGTCTTTGTAGAACAACTCAGAAATCTCGTGAATCCAGAGGATGTCGTGATAGGTATCAGTGCAAGTGGCAATTCAGAGAACGTTATCCGTGCGATGCAGCACGCCGTAGACATAGGCTGTCAAACCATCGGATGGAGCGGATTTGGTGGCGGAAGATTGGTAACAATTTGTGATGTCAACGTTGTTGTTGATAGTGACCAGTATGGTCCGGTTGAAGATGTGCATCTTATTTTAAACCACGTCCTACACGCTTGGATTAAGGAGGAATTTTCAGCATTATAAAACGAGTGTAAATATTTTGCCATTAACCATGTGATCTTTCTTGTTGAAAGGATTTGTAATCCCGATTTATCGGGGTTGAAAACCCTCCTACAAGAGAGGAGAAATACCCATGCCAAAAATTTTACACACCCTCATAAAACACATTTCTTGACATACTAACCGCTTTTAAGGTATACTTATAGCAAGACTTTACTATCCACTAATCAGCAAAATATATTTAAGGGCATTTTTAATTAAACAGGAGTGATAGGAAGATGAAAAGCCAAAAAAATCTGCTATATTGCTCGCTTCTCTTAATCGGATGCCTTCTCATGAGAGGTGGAGTGTCCGCTGAGGACAACGCTTTAGTTTATGTCATAGATATCCGCACAGAAATCGGAGGCGGCGTAAGTACCTACATTAATAAAGGTATTACAAAGGCAGAAGATGTAAATGCTGATGCTATTATTTTTGATGTTGATACCCCCGGTGGGAAAGTTGATTCTGCTATAAAAATTATCAGAGCAATCCAAGAAACACAAATACCGACTATTGCTTTCGTCAACCGACAAGCTATCTCCGCTGGTGCCATGATTTCTGCTGCATGTGATCAGATTGTTATGACATCAGGCGCAACGATTGGCGATTCTGCCCCCGTAGATGCACAAGGTAATGAAGCTGGTGAGAAAATCGTCACCTATATCCGAGGCACTATTCGCTCCACTGCTGAACGACAAGGTCGAAATCCTGATATCGCTGAGGCTATGGTGGACAAAAGGCTTATTCTTGTACGTTTAGAAAATGGCGATATAATTAAATTACGGCCTGAAGAGTACTTTAATGAACAAGATGCTGGCACACGGATGCAAGTGCTTTGCGCAGAGGGAGAACTTCTCACCTTAACGACCCGTCAAGCCCTTGAATACGGTTTTGTTGATACGCAAGCAGAAAACCTATCCGAACTGCTTGCTCAATACCAAATTGTTGAAATTGATGAGAATTACAGAGACGATGAAAATGATGTTGTAATGATCGCTCTCACTGAAGACGGTATCTTAGGCAGGCAAGAAGAACTCGGTACCGATAAAGTTACCCCCATTAAATCGCTGGCAAACGCTCAAGTTACTAAATTTGTAGTGACACTTGCAGACCGCACAGTCTTTTTTATTACTAGCCCCTACATCAGCGCGCTTTTGCTTTCTTTAGGCGGCCTCGGTTTAATCGTTGAGATTCGGACACCAGGTTTTGGCATTCCTGGATTTCTTGGATTGCTTTTCATCGGTCTTTTCTTCGGTGGACACATGCTAAACCAAGTCCCGAATGCGTATATTGTTGCATTAATCTTTGTAGTCGGATTGGCATTAATTATATTAGAGGTTTTTGTGATTCCAGGTTTTGGGGTCGCTGGGATTTTGGGTATAATTTTGATGTTGGCAAGTGTTTTTTACACGTTTTTCCAAAGTACTGACGATTTCAGTATTGCACTATTATGGCTCTCTATTTCAGTGATTCTTACTTCCGTGTTGGCAATTCTTGCTACTATTTTTCTTCCTAAATCGGCACCATTTCAGCACCTCGCATTGTCCACAGTGATGAGTGCTGAACAAGGTTACCACTCAGCTGGCAGTCAGGATTTTGAGGTTTTTCTCGGTAAAACAGGTGTAGCATTAACTCCCTTACGCCCAGCGGGAACAGCCAGAATTGATAACAAGCGATTGGATGTTATCACAGTTGGTGACTTCATCGCACAAAACACACCTGTTAAAGTCTTAGAAGTTGAAGGTTCTAAAATTTCAGTTGAAGCTCTTGAGGAGTGACGTTTTAAGTATAAAATGTGTGGAGGAAATTTCAATGTTATGGGTTCCAACTATTCTCATTGCACTCGGTATACTACTAATATTTGTTGAGATTTTGATTCTTCCCGGTTTTGGTGCAGCGGGTGTTCCGGGAATAATTTTACTCATTGTCGGATTCTGGATGATTTGGTCAAAATCGGGGGTCACGACGGCACTCATTTATGCGAGTGTCGCGCTAATTTTCGTGATACCTATAGCGATTTTTGGTCTATCACTTATCCGTGAATCACCTATAGGAAAAACCTTTATCCTTAGTGCTGCCCAAAGAAGTGAGGAAGGTTTTCAAGCAGCACCTGAAGAGTTAACTGCACTTGTCGGAAAATCAGGAAAATCTGTAACCCCGCTTCGTCCCGCAGGGGTTGCGCTAATCAACGGTCAACGTGTTGATATCGTTACGCAGGGAGAATTTGTAGAGCCAGAAACAGAGATAGAAGTTATTCAAGTAGAAGGTAGCCGTGTTGTCGTCCGTAGTTTATAAAAATTGTGAAATTGACATTATTATTTTATGAATCAACGAACTCTAATTTAAAGAGAGGAAATTTGATATGGGAGAGTTTTCAGTAGGAGTCCCGATATTAGCGGTAATTGTTCTCATCGTTATTTTTATGTTCTTCTGGTTCGTCCCAGTTGGGCTCTGGATTGCTGCTGTTGCAGCCGGTGCCCCATTGCGCATTTCTGAACTCATTGGAATGCGACTGAGACGAGTTAATCCAAATGTCATTGTTAGAGCACTTATCAGTAGCCACAAAGCTGGGTTGACAGTGGCAACGTCTGATTTAGAGGCACACTATCTTGCTGGAGGTAACGTTCTTAATGTTGTCAGTGCGCTTATTGCGGCAGATAAAGCGAGAAATATTAACCTTGATTTCACGCAAGCAGCTGCAATTGATTTAGCAGGTAGAGATGTGTTTGAGGCGGTTCAAATCAGCGTTAACCCGCGCGTCATAACTACTTCCAGAATCAGCGCGCTTGCACTTGATGGCGTTGAACTGATTGCCACCGTCAAAATCACTGTGCGTACTTTTATCAATCGCCTTGTCGGTGGTGCTGGTGAAGAAACCATCATTGCACGTGTCGGTGAGGGCATCATCAGTGCGATCGGTGCATCTGAAACTTACGAAGATGTGCTTGAAAATCCAGATATTATCTCAAAAACTGTTCTGGATCGTGGGCTTGATGCAGGTACCGCTTTTGAAATCCTGTCTATTGATATTGCAGACGTGAACGTTGGGAAAAATATAGGTGCAGAACTTCAAGCGGAACAAGCAGAGGCTGACCTTGTTGTTGCACAGGCAAAGGCGGAAGAACGCCGCGCACTCGCTGTTGCAAGGAAACAGGAGATGACTGCAGGTGTTCAGGAACAGCGCGCAAAGGTTGTGGAAGCAGAAGCTACTGTGCCTCGCGCACTCGCCAGTGCCTTTCGTGAAGGCAATTTAGATATTTCACCTCAGAGAGAAGGAGAATAAAATGGTTGTTGTTGCAATTATTGCTGTTTGTATTCTGCTATTTTTAATCGTTGTTGGATGGTTCGTTCCACTTGGATTGTGGATTACTGCAATTGCAGCGGGAGTTAAAGTCGGTATTTTTGACCTCGTAGCGATGCGTTTACGTCGTGTGCCACCCAACCAAATTGTTGAACCACAAATTAACGCAACTAAGGCAGGGTTAAGTCTTTCGCTTGATGATCTTGAGGCACATCTCCTCGCGGGTGGACGTGTAGGAAGTGTTGTTGCTGCACTCATCGCCGCAGATAAAGCGAACATTGACCTTGAATTCGCACAAGCCGCCGCTATTGATTTAGCAGGTAGGGATGTCTTACAAGCTGTACAGGTCAGTGTTACACCAGAAATTATTGATATTCCAAGCCAAGAGGATCCAAACAGCGGCATTACTGCGGTTGCGCGCGATGGAATCCAACTCATTGTCAAAGCACGCGTCACCGTTAGAGCAAACATTGATCGCCTCGTCGGTGGTGCTACCGAAGATACCATACGTGCAAGGGTCGGCGAAGGTATTATCACAACGATCGGGTCTTCCGGGAACCATAAACAAGTTTTGGAAAACCCAGTACGAATCTCTGAAACAGTGCTTGAAAAAGGGCTTGAGGCTGGAACCGCCTTTGAAATTTTGTCTATTGATATCGCTGACATCAATGTTGGTGAGAACGTTGGGGCAAAATTACAAACCGATCAGGCACAAGCTGAGCTTAAGATAGCACGCGCAAAAGCGGAAGAGCAACGCGCACGTGCAGAAGCGGAAGAAGAAGAAAATAAGGCACTTGTTGAAGAAATGACAGTGAAATTGATTGCAGCGGAAGCTGAAATTCCGCTTTCTATCTCAGATGCATTTAATTCAACAAGGATGAGTGTGATGGATTATTACACGCTTCGCAATATCCTTGCAGATACTGAAATGCGTCAATCCATCGCCTCACCAGGTGGTCCTGAAGACGGAGACACAACCCGATCTTCTCATTCCTTGGGGCTCTCATAAATAACTTCTAAAGGAGAAACTGATGGGATTTGATCTGGAAGCACTAATTCCTATAATTATCTTTCTACTTATAATGATATTTGGAGGAATGCGCCGTCGGAAAACTGACCAACGCCCAGCTGAAAACAACCAAAGTCAAACTGAAAACATGAGTGAGGTTGATACGGCTCAAGAAAGTGAAACTGTATTTCCGCCATTTATGGAAAATTTTGAGGGTTTTCCCTCTGAACCAGAAATGGTGGAGGAAACTGTGGAAAACACCGAAGCGGATATGCCAATGGTTGCAGCGCAATCTGAACCAGAACCCGTTCAAGAACCAGCACCTGAAAGAAAACCTATAGAACCGCCACCGATCCCAGTGGATTCTCGAACTCCGCTGCCAACGAAACCGTTACCTATAACTTCTCTGATTGATCCGTCTCCCGAAACATTTCGTCAAGGTATCATTCTTGCTGAAATCCTCGGGAAACCTAAGACACTGCGAATGAGGAGAAGGTAAACATATAGAAACGCAAAACAGTTCTTATACCATTTCTAATTGATCGCCTTTCATTAACAAAAAACGCGTTTGTAGTCGCGCAATTCATTGCCAAATCAACGCCAAATGCGCTTTTGGCATTTGGCGCCTCGGACATTCTTCAACTCAGCTTGAACCGATAATTTCAAAATGATGTTTCATCTTTTAAAAATGGTATTAGATACTCACAATATAGATCGAGGACTACGTATGGATTATAATCTGTGGTCAAGGGTGATTCTACCACTGACAATATTGATTTTCATAATTTACGTAATCATCTCAAGTAATAGAGAATATAAGAAGATAGAACGGAAGAAATTAGAAGCCAAAAATGAGATGGGTACGCCTGTCAATAAAGAAAATGTGCTTCCGCCCTTTATGGAGAATTTTGAGGAATTTCGCTCTGGTACAGAATTAGCACATGAAACTCAGGAGAGTGCTGAAGCAGATGTCCTAATGGTAACTGAGCAATCTGAACCTGTTTATGAGCCAGTACCTGATATAAAACCAATAGTACCGCCATCCATTCCTATAGATTCTCCTGGACGACTGTCAACGAAATCAATGCCTGCGACCTCTCTGATCGATTTCTCTCCTCAAACGTATCGTCGGGGGATTATTCTGGCAGAAATCCTCGGCAGACCTAAAGGACTACATCGTAGAACGTAGTAACTTTACAGGCCTTTTGTCCGTAGTCTTAAGTTTGGTTTGAGGTTACGGACATTTTTAGTATCTTCGCGAACTGCGTCCGACAAGAAGATAGGTTTAGAAAAATGTCTCGTCATATTTTTCAGTATACCGCTATTGTCCTATTTCTTTTATTTTTTCTTTCTTGTGCGCAACAACACCCTGAGGTATCAACCAAACAAGATGCTGTTGAAGTAGAGATTCCGCCTTATGCGCGCCACCTCAAAGGTTTTAAAATTTGTCTTGATCCAGGGCATGGTGGCCAAGGACACGTCCCAGATTACAAACGCGGTCCAACAGGTCTCCGCGAAGCTGAGATCAACCTAAAGGTTGCATTCTACCTAAAAAAGATGTTGGAACAGGCAGAGGCGACCGTCATCATGACTCGCGTTGACGATTCTTATGTCAGCCTACCAGAACGCGGTCAAATTGCTAACGAAAATCACGCCGATTTCTTCATATCGCTACACCATAACGGAATTGATAATAATCCAGAAATAAACTATACGTCAACGTGGTATCACGGTGATGCTGACGACTCCCGCCCAAGTTTAGACCTTGCGCGCTATATCCAACAAGGTGTTTCAGATGCCTTGCGTTTGCCCAAATCTGCGTCAACAGGTCTATATTCCGATAAGTTAATCGTTGCATCAGGTTTCGGTGTTTTACGGTTGACAGAATGCCCTGCAGTTGTATGTGAAGCATCTTTTTATACGAATCCAGAAGAAGAGGCAAGACTGAAAAATGATGATTACCTCAAAAAAGAGGCGTACGGTTATTTTCTCGGTATTGCCCGTTATGTTGAGGCAGGGTTCCCAAAAGGTATTCTGATAACTCCTAAACATGAATCTGTTATACAAACCAAAACACCTACTCTTAAGATTCAGGTGCAGGATGGCTTGCACGAACGTGGTGCGTGGATGCTTAAACGTCAGCAGATTTTTACCAATTCTATTCAGGTCAAAATCGATAATGTGAACGTGCCGTTCAAATACGACAGTGATACGGATATAATCACTGTCCACATCAAAGAACCATTGTCAAACGGTATCCATTTAGTCCAAACAGAACTGGTAAACTATTATGGGAATCATAGTTTACCGAAGCCACAGCAATTTAAGGTCGCACCACCAGCGGTGAAACTACAGTTGAGCGCATGGACAGATAGCCTACCCTATGACGGCAGAAGCTACGTAGGCATCACTGTAACCGCTCTTGACGTTGATGGCATGCCGATTGCAGATGACGAGATAATCAAAGCAAAAACAACCAACGGCCCCCTCACTGATACCAAAAATCTTTCAAAAGGTGGCACTTCACACTTTTATCTGCATGCTCTTAAAAAATCCGGCACTGCGACAGTGGAAGCAGCCTACGGTCAGGCTCGCAATTCGCTAAAAATCAACTTCACGGACATTAGCAATGGGATTTTACAAGGACAAGTTTCTGATGCAAATTCTGGCGCCTCAATTCCTGGTGTTCAATTGCGCGCCGATCCTGAGTTAACTGCTACTACAGATGCTGAGGGACACTACTTCATTAAAACCAATTCCATATTAAAAAAATCGCTTGAAACAATACTACACCTTTCAAAACCCGGGTTTTATCCCGATAAACATCAAATCCGCATAGAACCGAATAAAGCAACAATAGTCAATGCGAAACTTCACGCTATTGCTGATGGCGCTTTTGCCAAAACTGTTCTCGTCCTTGACTCACAGACAGATACGCCTAAAACCCGTCAACTCATTACAAAGTTGAAAGAGATGTTGGAACTTGCTGGGGCAAAGGTTTACGATGTTCATACACCCGGACAAAAAGTTTCTACAGAAAAACGAATTGAGACTGTTAACAATATCAAAGATGAAGGATATTACCTACAAATAAACCACATCACACGACGTAAAGGTAAACCTGCAGTTGTTGCTGCACATAACCGCGGCAACCAAGGCACGGAGACGTTTCAAAAACGGATACTTGAACAATTCAACCAAAAACTATTTGAGACACCAATTATCACCGTGCAGGACAGAGAAACACCTGTAATTCAACATACAAACAAAATGGCGATGACACTTGAAATCCGAACTTTAGATTATCCTGATTCCAGCGCTTTGCAAGAAGCGTCCGCTATTTTCATCGGTGCGTGGCTTTTCCTAAAAGAGAAAACGGAGATTGATACGGAAAAATTAGAACGTTTCATGTTATACTTAAACAAGGTGCCAGGTGAATGACGGTGCACATCGCTTCGAAAATCACCCAACTGCAACTCAATCATCCGTTCAAGATTTCCCGCCGGGAGACAGACGCATACCGGGAAGTAATCTCTGTAGAAATAGATGACGGTATCGGTGAAGCTGCCCCCGCAAAATTCTATGGTGAAACTGTTCAGACAGTAGAAAAAGCATTAGGAACCCTCTCCTCAGCACTTGACGGTAACCTTGACGAAATTCAAGATGTGATGGCAGGGATTGAATCAACGCTGGATGGCAACTACGCTGCAAAATCTGCCATTGATATGGCGCTTCATGATAGGTTGGGCAAAAAACTCGGTGTACCGCTTTACAAACTCTGGGGTCTCAACCCACACAAAACACCATGCACCTCGTTTACAATCGGTCTTGATGAACCAGCAGTTATGGCGGAAAAAGTACTACAAGCAGAAGCGTATCCGATTCTCAAAGTGAAGTTGGGCACACCGCGCGATATTGAGATATTTCAAACACTACGAAACGTCACAGATAAACCGATCTACGTTGATGCTAACACGGCATGGACACCGAAAGAGGCTGTTAAGAAAATCCGTCAGCTTGCACAGTACGGTGTAGCGTTAATTGAACAACCTACAAAACCTGATGATATAGCAGGAATCAAATATGTCCGCGAACATTCAGAATTACCGATTATTGCAGATGAAAGTGTCAAGCGGGCAAGTGATATTCCTGCACTGGTAAATGCTGTAGATGGGATTAACATAAAATTAGTCAAATGCGGCGGCATTTTAGAAGCAATTCGGATGATACACACCGCTCGCGCGCACGGTTTGCTTGTTATGATCGGTTGTATGATAGAGAGTTCCCTCGGCATCACAGCTGCAGCCCACTTAACACCGCTTGTAGACTATGCAGATTTAGACGGAAATCTGCTAATATCAAACGATCCTTACATCGGTGTTACCCTTGAGAATGGCAAGTTGATTTTACCAGATCGTCCTGGCATCGGGGTCTTAACAACAACGTAGAAAAGAAAATACATCGTCAAGACATACGAGTCTTCGTCAAAAATCAATATGGCAGAAAATATAGAACAGTGTACATCTACTGAATCATCAGTCCCGCGCGGGCAATACGACATCGTGTCAAAAAACGTTATTCAACAAAATCCTGAGGACTGGATTCAGTTTGGCCTCGGCATCTCAGAGGCACGGGTTATTGAAGTTCTCAATACTGAGCAACCGACTGTCAAATCAAATCGTGCCGATAGTTTTATACATGCAAACGTTCACGGCAAAAATGCCGTTATACATTTTGAGATTCAGACCCGTGACAGTACGGAGATTCCTATGCCATACCGAGTAGCAGGCTACGCGGGAAGAGGTATTGAAACCTTTGGAATGCCGGTCTATTCACATGTTATCTATCTGCATCCGGATGCAGGTCGCAATGACCCAGGGCAATACGTTCAAGAGATGCACGGATACAACATCTTAATACAATACAAGGTGATTAGACTATGTGAATTAGACGGACAAAACTTCCTGGATGCTAAACTAAAAGGCTTAATTCCATTCGCGCCTCTTATGAAGCCACCAGAAAACGTGGATTCTAAGGAGTGGTTACGGCAATGTGTTCAGATCGCTAAATCTGTGCTGCAAGACGAATCACAACAAGCGAATTATCTTACCAACCTTGGTATTTTGGGTGGAATAATATTAGACTACGAAACCATTCGTGATATTATATTGGAGGAAACCATGCAAGAATCATCTGTTATCCAACACTTCACACAACAAGGTATTGAACAAGGTATTGAACAAGGTATTGAACAAGGAGTGCGCAAAGGCACTATTGAGGCTATACTTGATGTGCTTGAGGAACAATTTCAATCCAATGATGTTCAGACTTTAAAGCTTGTACTTGAAAACATTGAAGAACTGCAACGTCTTAAGCAATTGCTTCGCGAGGCAGCACGGGCAAACAGTCTTGAGGCATTCAAACAAACGTTAGAGGGATAGGAGAGCTTAAAATGACAAAACCGAACCGAAATGTCCTTATCACTGGTGGAACTGGTATTTTAGGTAGTGCTGTCACCAAAGCCTTCCTTGCCCAAGGCGACACCGTTGTAGTTACATATCTGTTTGATAATGAGGTAGAACGTTTCAAACAACATAACCCTGAACTTAGCGAAGATGTTACCTTCCTATTTGCAAACGTCACTGAAGAACTAGAAGTGCAGAAAACTATACAAACTTTCATAACACAATTCGGTCATCTGGATATTTTGGTGAATATTGTTGGCGGATTTGTTGGAGGAATTCTGACAGCCGAACTTGAAACGGATCGATGGGATTTCCTGATGAACCTCAATCTTAAATCTGTTTTTCTCTGTTGCAAAACGGTGATTCCGCACATGACGGAGCGTGGTTTCGGCAAGATTGTTAATGTCTCCGCCCGTGCAGGACTAAAAGGTGAGGCAGGATTGAGTGCTTACTGTGTCTCAAAAGGTGGTGTGCGCACTTTAACTGAAGCATTAGCTGCTGAGGTAATGGATTCTGGTATCAACGTCAATGCTATTATGCCGAGTATTATGGACACTCCTGCTAATCGTGAGGCAATGCCGGACGAAGACCATAGCCGGTGGGTAGCTCCTGCCGATGTTGCAAAAGTGATCTGTTTCCTTACTTCAGATGACTCATCTATAATCAACGGTGCCGCTATACCTGTTTACGGTAGGGCATAGCGTGTTTTGCCTTAAAAAATGTCCACCCACAACATGCACACATGAAACACCCAAATTCTGAGCATACACCGTCGCCCGGCGCGCTTAAATGAAGATTAATTTTTTAATTCGGTAATTTCTTGTTAGGTATATTCTGAATATGTCAAACGCTCTTCAGTCCCGCTGAA
>JAGWBU010000011.1:40149-68083 GCA_021295735.1 Candidatus Poribacteria bacterium
TGGCAATGAATTGCGCGACTACAAACGCATTTCTATAAATCAAGCGGCACCTGGCGTCTGTCCCTGTCTGTGTTGATGCACCAAATATTTATGCACACCCCTCAAATAAATTCCCTATTGCTAAAAAAATAAGATTTTTCTGCTTAAAAAATAAGCAACTTACAATTCAATGATTGTTTTCAATCCTTGAAATTATAGAGAGTGCTTGTTATTAACCATTTCTACGTACTTGGCACTGATTTTGCAATAAGTTTTATGTGAGCCTTAATTATGCACTTTTACTTGCATTGTATCGGATTTAGAAAGGTTTAAATTCAATAGAATGGAAACAGTCTCTAAAACACAGAATCTATTAATCGTTGATGACGATGTGAATCGGATAAATCAGTTAGACCAAGTCTTTGAAGCAAGCAGATATAATGTCATAGCACACATACCGCTCCAGCGCGATCTTCTGCAACGAGTCGAACAGGCTAATCCGGACATCATTCTCATTGGCGCTGACTCGCCTTGTGATGAAACTTTAGACACCGTTGCATCAATCAATCAAAATCATCCGTGTCCGATTGTAATGTTTGCACAGGATGAGCGATCCGAGACAATTCAAAACGCTACGTTGGCAGGTGTTTCCGCGTATGTTGTGGGTGAACTTAGTAAGGAACGTATTGAAACGATTATTAAGGCGGCTGTTGCGCGTTTTGGAAAGTTTCAAGCATTGCAGCAAGAACTTGAAAAGACGAAAACAAGCCTTGCTGAACGCAAAATCATTGAAAGAGCAAAGGAAATTGTTGCGCAGCAACGCGGCACTACCGAGGCAGAAGCATATCAGACTTTGCGAAAAATGGCAATGAATCGCAGAAAACGCCTCGCAGAAATTGCCCAAGATGTCCTCTCAATTTCGGAAGTATTGACAAACAAGGAGTAGGAACACCTGATCACTACATTTTAGATTAAGATAACAGTACTCGTTCAACGTTGAACGCTACTACTGAATTAAAAAGAATATCAAAAACACCCAACCAATGTTGGTTAGGTTTGGACATAGGTGTCCATCTGGCGAAAGCATTACGCTTGCCGATGGGCGCTTTTTGTTTTAACTATTCATCGGTATTCATAAGATAGCAGATACATATCCATGAACAACACTGACTGAAAGTCACATAGGTAAAATAGGAGATTCAAAGATGAACCAACTTGAAAAGAAGAAAACAGTATTGAAGCGAACAAGTGCCCGAAAAAAGGGAAAACCCAAGCTTCATCCCGCTGAGGCACTCAAACGTGAAAAAAACGGTCTTGAGGTGATAGATGATATTCCACACTACGTTAGGAATGGGTGGGAATCAATTCCTCCAGAAAAACGCGATAGACTTAAGTGGGTAGGCGTGTTCTACCGGCGACAGACACCAGGTGCTTTTATGATGCGGCTCCGAATGTCAAGCGGTTTTAGTAATTCAGCGCAATTTCGTACTATCGCCTCAATCAGTGAGGCACACGGTCCAGGCTTTGTTGACCTCACCACTCGTCAGCAGATTCAACTTCGCGGGTTTACGATTGAAAACGTGCAAAATATCTGGAACCAGCTTGAAGAGGTAGGCTTAAATTCACTTCAAACAGGTTTTGACAATATCCGAGGTGTTACAGGTTGCCCTGTTGCTGGACTGACTCCGAATGAATTGTTTGATGCTTCACCTGTCGCAAAAAAGTACACTGATATTATCGTAGGCAATAAGGAATTTACCGATCTTCCGCGTAAGTTCAATGTCGGCATTACAGGGTGTTTGGACAATTGCACACACGCAGCGTCTCAGGATATAGCGCTTATTCCTGCTGTTAAAGAGATTGATGGACAAGAAACAAAAGGTTTCAATGTTTCAGTTGGTGGGAAGATGGGTTCTGGCGGTTACACCCTTGCGGAAGACCTTGATGTGTTTGTTCTACCTGAAGATGCTGCGGCGTTGTGTGCCGAAATAACGTTGATTTTTAGAGACCACGGTCCACGCACAGTTCGCAACAAATCTCGGATGGCATTTCTTATTGCTGACTGGGGAGTGGAAAAGTTTCGTAAGGAGTTAGAGGTTAGTTATCCAAAAACACTTCTACCAGCAGGAAAAGATATGCGTGGCAAGAAAAAAACAGATCATACCGGCATTTTCTCACAGAAACAAAAAAACCTTAACTATGTAGGACTTATTGTGCCAGTGGGACGCATAACAACCGCGCAACTTTATGAAGTTGCACGCCTTGCTGACCAATATGGCACTGGAGAGATAAGGTTAACCCAAGGACAGAATCTGATTATTCCTAACGTGCCGGATGCAAAAATTGGCGAGTTAACGGCTGAACCGCTCCTACAAGAGCTCCGCTATGATCCGTCAGAAGTTATGCGTGGAATGGTCAGCTGCACAGGTATTGACTACTGCCACTTCTCCCTCATAGAAACCAAAGAACGCGCAATGGAAGCAATCCGACATTTGGAGGCGAAACTCGGAAATACACAACCTCTTACTGTACACTGGTCGGGATGCCCAAACGGATGCGGTAACCATGCCGCTGCTGATATTGGACTTCTCGGTAAGAAAACCAAAATCGATGGGGTTGTTACCGATGCAGTAGATGTATTTGTTAAGGGAGATGCAGGACCAAATCCCAAAATCGGAGCGAAGTTGTTAGAAAACGTACCTTGCGACGATTTGCCGCAGGTACTTGAAGGGCTTGTACCTTATCTTTCAAGAAAATGAATTGGAAATAACGAGCAAATGTAGCTTATGTGAACGTAGCAAAACCCATAAATCAACGCTATGAATGCCTGAATCAACGCCAAATGCGCCTATGGCATTTGGCGGGAGCGGTATGTTATGTGCATCGGTTTACCCATCAAGGTATGTCGCTCCTACGGAGCTAAAGAAGGGTGGTAATACATGGACTATAAACATATCGTCTCTACGAGACTAAGTATGGGACAGTCTCAATAATCATGCGATTTAGAGATGTTTACAATAACGCAGATATTTTCTTAAGTTGAAACCTATGGGTAGAGCATAGCGAAACCCGACAACTACTGACAACTGAAAGGAATAAAATAAATTAGGTAAAAATAATGAATATAAAAAATAAAGCAACACAAATTAAGCTGTTTAGTCTAAAAACGGTTCAGATGCGTACCTTCCATACGACATGGTTCGCATTTTTTTTAGCGTTTTTCGGATGGTTCGGGATTGCACCACTCATGGCAATTGTGCGCGAAGATTTGATGCTAACGAAGGCACAGGTTGGTAACACAATAATTGCCTCTGTTGCAATTACGGTTTTGGTGCGAGTCTTGATCGGTCCGCTTTGTGACCGAATCGGGTCTCGGAAGGCGTATACGTGGCTGCTCATTCTCGGCTCAATACCGGTGATGGGTATCGGACTCGCACAGGATTACAAGACGTTCCTGCTATTCCGTTTAGCAATCGGTGCGATTGGGGCATCATTTGTCATCACGCAGTATCACACCTCAGTGATGTTCGCTCCGAATTGTATCGGCACAGCAAACGCCACGACTGCAGGTTGGGGAAATCTGGGCGGCGGGGTAACGCAGATGGTGATGCCACTTATCTTTACGGCTATCCTGAGTTTTGGCGTAAATGAATTTCTCGGATGGCGATTGGCTATGATTGTTCCAGGAATTGCCCTATTTATTATGGGATTCGTTTATTACTTCACTACCCAAGATGCACCAGATGGCGACTATAAGGAACTTCGAGAGCGAGGTGACCTTGAACCTGCTAAAGGCAAAGGCATAGAATCCTTCATGCTTGCGATTAAGGATTATCGCGTATGGACACTGTTTTTTATTTACGCTGCATGTTTCGGTGTAGAACTTACCATTAACAATGTTGCCGCACTTTACTATCACGACTACTTTCAGTTAGATGTCCAAACTGCAGGTCTCATTGCAGGTTTGTTCGGACTGATGAACATTTTTGCACGCACGGTTGGCGGTATTTTCTCCGATTTTTTTGCGAAAAACATGGGGCTACGAGGGCGTGTCCTGTTCCTGTTTATTGTCCTATTAGGTGAAGGTATTATGCTAATGTTGTTCTCACAGATGGCAGTGCTGGTTATTGCCGTTGGAACAATGATTGTTTTCAGTCTTTTTGTGCAGATGTCTGAAGGGGCAACGTTTGGTATCGTGCCATTTATCAATAGGAAGGCATTGGGGGCAGTTGCCGGTATTGTTGGTGCGGGAGGAAATGCGGGAGCAGTTGCTGCAGGTTTCCTTTTCCGGGCAGAAAGTATAACAACACAACAAGCATTACTCTTCCTCGGTGGAATGGCAATTGTCGCATCATTTGCTACGGTATTAGTGCGATTCTCGCCTGCAGTGCAAGACACAGAGAAAAAAGCATTTGATGCTGCGCTGGCTGAAAAACAACGTCTCAAAGCAGAAGCAGGGAATGTGCCAGCCTAACCTAACAGCGTGTTGTAGACCAAATTTGTCTACAGAGGCAGTACAGGAACAAAAGCCTTTTACATTGTAATTTACTTTCTTAACTATGGAGAAATCAGTGAAAAGTTCAACAGGAAAAGCCGTATGCCCTTATTGTGGGGTCGGTTGTGTTATTCGCGCGACAGTTCAAAATAACAAAATCACCAAGATTTCAGCAGACGACGATGTAGCGCCAAATTACGGCATGCTTTGTCCAAAAGGTGCTCATCTCAAACAGGTGTTTCAAAATCACGATGGCAGGCTCGCATACCCGATGATTCGGGAACGCAAGGGTGAAGCACCGCGTCAAGTTTCGTGGGAACAAGCCATCGCTTTTACAGCGAACCGTCTTCAAGAGATTCGATTAGAACACGGCAAGGATGCACTTGCTCTCTACGGTTCTGGACAATTGGACACCGAAACCTCATACATTTTTAACAAGTTGTTCAAAGGGTTTCTGCGAACGAATAATATAGATACAAATAGCCGACTCTGTATGTCTTCTGCAGTAGTTGGCTATATGCAAGCGTTCGGTTCAGATGGACCGCCGACCTGCTATGATGACATTCAGCAGGCGGATGTCTTTCTAATTATCGGTGCAAACATGGCATTCAATCACCCTGTCCTTTTCCAGATGATTCGGAAACGGCGGGCATCGGAACCCAATGCCCGGATTATCGCAGTAGACCCTCGCCGCACCCAGACAGCAGAATTTTCCGATGTACATGTTCCGCTTGCCCCTGGAAGCGATGTTGCGTTCCTGCAACTCATTGCAAAACGTCTGCTCGCAATGGGACGCGTTGATAGACGTTTTGTCCAAAAAAACAGTGAAAACTTTAGTGCATATAAAAATCATCTTGAAAGTCTTGACGAGGACGCTCTTCTCTCTATCTGCGATGTCCATCCTGGACGTATCGACGAAATTGTCGAATTTCTATCAAAACCGAGCAACCGTTTACTCAGTTTTTACTGCCAAGGCACAAATCAAAGCACCAGTGGGGTTGATAAAAATGCCGCGCTTATCAACCTACATCTTCAATTAGGTGAGGTTGGCATAAGAGGAGCAGGACCCTTTTCATTAACAGGACAACCGAATGCTATGGGTGGTAGAGAGGTTGGGTATCTGTCGCACCAATTGCCCGGCTATCGTGTTGTAACAAATGATATGCACCGTGCTTATCTTGAAGGGGCGTGGCGAATTCCGCCCGGCAGCATTGACCCGGAACCGGGATTAACGGCTGTGCCTATGTTTGAAGCTGCCGCTGCGGGGGATGTTCGCGCACTCTGGATCGTCTGTACAAATCCAGCTGTGAGCATGCCTGATACCAAGGTATCTCAAGCAGGACTCAAACGTGCCGACTTTGTGATCGTGCAGGATTGTTATTATCCGACAGAAACAGCGGAATATGCTGATGTGCTGCTTCCCGCTGCGCAGTGGGGTGAAAAGCGCGGGACAATGACAAACAGTGAACGTCTTGTCGTCCGAAGCGATAAATTCCTGGATCCACCTGGAGAAGCAAAACCGGATTGGTGGATATTCTCACAAATTGCGAAGGTAATGGGATTCAAGCGGGACTTTGATTTTCACAACCACAAGGAAATATGGGACGAATATCGTCTGTTGACCGCAGGAACGCCGTGTGACCAGATGGGAATGACGAATGAACGGCTTGAGAAAACGTCACTGCGATGGCCCTGTCCTAACCCGCGACATCCTGGAACACTTCGCCGTTATACGCGTAGGAAGTTTTTCACGCCATCAGGAAAAGCGCAATTTAAAACGCCTGTCTATCAACCGCCCGATGAGAACACTGATGCGGAATTCCCACTCGGCTTGACAACGGGTCGCGTTGCGAGTCAATGGCATACACGTACCCGTACTGGGAAAGTGCCACAACTTACGAAAAAAGACCCTGAGCCTTTCGTTGAAATTCATCCTGAAGATGCGGCAGAAAACGAGGTAGAAGATGGAGAATGGATATATCTTGTTGGGAGACGGGGCAGGTGCTATGCGCGTGCACGCGTTACAGATACTATTCGGCGCGGATTGTTGTTCACACCGTTCCATTGGGGCGATCTTTTCCACGCCGAATCCAATGCGAATTATGTAACGAATTCAGCGTTTGATCCGGTGTCTAAACAACCGGAGTTGAAATTCTGTGCTGTGCGGATTGAGTTATAGAATGTTATGAAAAATATGTTAATCTGCCGAAACAACTTTCTCTAAGACCTCTTGAAGGTAAACATCTATCTCTAACTGTCTACGCGCGGCGTTCATGGCTATCCGACCGTACAACTCAGGACTTGTTTGAATTGTTATACCAATTCTATAAATGAATTTCTCTTTTGAATTGGAATGTAAGAGGCGCAATGAATTGCGCGACTACGAACCATCTATTTCTTAAAGGGTATGTTATTTTATAGAAATAGTATCAGTTCTCCTAAAAAAGGAAAGAGATCAATTTCCGGATCAAAATCAACGACTCCAATATAACCTTTATACTCAATCATTCATTGCTAAAACCCAAGTTGTTTATCCACAACATTCTTCAATTCTTCACCCTTCAGATACCGCTCAAGGTTGTCTAAGAAAAACTCGGTAATACGCCGCATGCGGTGCTGCGAACCTCCTGCAGCGTGTGGCGTAATAATAACGTTATCCATATCCCATAAAGGACTCGCTTTATCCAGTGGCTCAACCTCTGTCACATCCAACCCAGCACCAGCGATTTCACCGGCTTCCAATATTTCAATAAGGTCTGCCTCGTTAACAATCGGACCGCGCGCAACATTGATGAGATATGCAGTCGGTTGCATCACAGACAGGTTTTCAGCATTTATCAGTCCACGTGTTTCCTCAGTCAATGGACAGGCAATCATCACAACATCCACGCGACTCATCATGTCTGCAAGTTTATCCATCGGCATCAGTTCGTCTACGTTATCCGGTTTTTCGGTGCGGTAAGCATCGACTGCGATAACGTGCATATCAAAGCCTTTCGCGCGTTTCACCATCTGCATGCCGATACCACCTAACCCGACGATACCAATTTTGAATCCATCAATCTCAATCATCGGAGATTTACTGCCACCCCACTGATGATTATCTTGGTTACGTGTGAAATGGTGGATACCACGTGTTATACCGAGCAGGAGCGCAAACGCTTGGTCAGCGACATGCGTGCCGTAAAGTCCTGCAGCATTTGTCAAAATCACATCGCTTTCGCGTATCGCAGAATACATGTGTTTGTCCATACCTGCGCTCGATGCCTGAATCCACTTGATATTGGGTAGGAGTGGAAAAATATCCTCACTACAAAAACCGAAGAAAATATCGGTATCTTTGCCTTCTTCTGCAATTTCCTCGCGCGAAC
Organism: Candidatus Poribacteria bacterium; assembly: GCA_021295735.1. Lineage (GTDB taxonomy): Bacteria > Poribacteria > WGA-4E > WGA-4E > WGA-3G > MSPOR6. The sequence goes on from JAGWBU010000011.1 coordinate 47,995, forward strand.
TCGGAGCAACATAGGTATGTTCATCACCAATAATGTCTTCTAACCGCTTTAACTGTTCACCTTCAACTCGATGTTGTAATAAAATCTTCATATATATTCCTTTCGTAAATCAGTTTCGCTTTCGTCCTACCACGGAGGTGTTTCCGGTAGCAATTCTTGGAATTTGCTAAGCAACCTGTCTTCATATTCACCAGCATATTGCCCGTTGAAGAATCTATCAATGCCTTCGTCAAGGAAGTGTGCCCAAGATGTGTCTTCTGCACCGGGATTGACAGGAAAAAACAACGCGTCTACACTACGACCCGCCTTTAAGTCACCAGGTGAATCCCCAATCATCAAGACATGGTTTTTGGGATATTTGTCTTTTGTTGTGATGGTAAGATGTTCCGTTTTCGTTCCCATTTCCTGTCCAGCAATTAAGGCAACGTATTGGTCGATATCATGCTCATCCCATTCCCGTTTGAGTGCTTCGTCTGGCGTAGCAGAAACAACAATGACATCTGCCTTTCCTTGGAGTCGTTGCAATGCTTCACGTACACCGGGAAACGGCGGAAGGTTATAGACAATCTCCGCAACACTTTCATTAACACCAAGACTCCATTGCATCACATGACTCAATTCATCATGTCTTTCGCCAGTTGCGTTATCTATTGCTTCCTGAAGTGCGGGATTTCCGAGTTTTGTTTCAGTTTCAGTCCATTTTCGCAAGTGTGGTAGTTCTGGAACTTCTAAGCCCATCTTCTGCACAAGGGACATTTCACGTAGATAATCAAACACGAGCAGGACTGCTTTAAACCGATTCGTGCCGCGCATCGTGGAATAGAGATTGACAAAATCCCACGCCTGATGCACCTGTCGTGAAATGGATGCCAATCCAAAATGTTTGACGACGTTTACACTGAAGCAGTCGTTGTGTTTGACCTCCATGCTGTTGAAAACGCAACCGTCCGAATCAATTCCGACAAAAAAATCGTGTTGCGGTTTAAAATCGTATAATGCTTTTTGTGGTTCTTGAGCCATGAATTCTCCTTTAAAAGAATACCTTGGGCTACGGCACAGCGGAGTGTGCCTGCTACCTTATTCAATAATAACTTCTGGGCGGTTCTTTAACATCCATTCGGTGTGGAACACCGTGGGTTCTCCGTCTTTTCCGACCACCGTGTTGCCATCAGCATCCAATTTATGATAGGTATGTGCACCGAAGTAATCGCGCATCGCTTGGATAAGATTTGCAGAGAGTCTGCTACTGCGATAACTATCAAAATAGGCTAACGCTGAACTGAATGCTGGAATGGGAACTCCGAGTTGTGTGGCAGTGCTAATGACATTCCGCCAGTGAGGTTGTGCCGCTTCTATGACACCGCGAAAATAGGAGTCAAGTAACAGATTCGGCAAATCAGGATTGCGCTCAAACGCTTCTGCAATTCTATGCAGGAATTTTGCCCGAATGATACAGCCTCCGCGCCAACCTAAGGCGATTTTACCGAGATCCAGACCCCAATCATTTTCTACACTTGCTTCGCGCATCAGTGCGAATCCTTGGGCATAAGAGCAGATTTTGGCAGCATAAAGCGCATCGTGGATAGCTTGCAAAGCTGCTTCTCGGTTTCCGTCGAAAGTGTCAACCGGTCCTTTAATTACTTCAGATGCATCAACACGTTCGTTTTTAATTGCAGAGATACAGCGTGCAAAAACCGCCTCAGCAATCGTAGGGGCAGATATGCCAAGATCAAGTGCCGAAATGCTTGTCCATTTGCCAGTGCCTTTTTGTCCCGCTTTGTCCAGCACGACATCAACAAATGGAGTTCCATTTGCGTCGCGTTGTGTGAAGATGTCAGCGGTTATTTCGATGAGATAGGAGTTTAGTTCGCCTTGATTCCATTCGTTAAAAACTTCGTGCATTTCGTCAGCGTTCATTCCCAAGACGCTTTTCATCAAGGAGTAAGCCTCGCAAATCAGCTGCATATCACCATATTCAATGCCGTTATGCACCATTTTGACGTAATGTCCAGCACCGTTGGGTCCGATATATGAACAACAAGGTGTGCCTTCAACTTGTGCTGCAATCTTGGTAAAAATCGGTTCAACGAGCGTATATGCTTTAGCCGAACCACCCGGCATCATCGCAGGTCCCTTCAATGCCCCCTCTTCACCGCCAGAGATTCCTGTTCCAATAAATAGAATACCTTGTTCAGTCAACGTTTCGTGTCGGCGCATAGTGTCATTAAAATTGGAGTTTCCGCCATCAATGATCAGATCGCCTTTTGAGAGATGTGGAACGAGTAACTCAATAAATGCATCAACAGGTTCCCCTGCTTTCACCATCAATATTATTTTTCGAGGAGTGTCTAATTTATCAATAAATTCTGTAATAGAGTGTGCGCCGGTGACATTTTTTCCTTTTGCTGCACCTGCAATGAAATCATCAACGCGAGAAACGGTTCGGTTAAAAACTGCTACCTCAAAGCCTTTACTTTCCATATTTAGTGCAAGGTTTTCACCCATCACGGCTAATCCGATGAGTCCTATATCTGCTGCCAAATTTGTTTCCTCCAATGGTCGTGTATGTTTTGCATATCATACACTGTAAGAGGTAATCATGTCAACAGCAAATAACAGAAAAGGATTAGCTTTAAATTTATAAAATGGATCTGTTTTTTTGGGAAGTCTGGTGGTTTGTGTGTCGTCTGAACCAAGATTCACAGAATTATAGGATTTTTAGGATTGGGTTTCTGCAGTGGACAAGGATCGCGTAGAATTGATATTGGCAATGGTGTTACGTACATTATGGTATAATCCTTGTTGAAATCATGATGAGAAATAATTCTGTGAATCTTGGTAGATAATTAACTCATAACTTGCCAAATCGGTTCCGCACCCTCAACACCGACGAGTTTTTGATCTAATCCGCTATGGAAGTAGGTGAGTTGATTAGGATCGATTCCAAGTTGATGGAGGATTGTTGCGTGCAGATGTCTGACATGAAACGGGTCTTTGGCAGCCGCACTACCGAGTTCATCCGTTTCGCCAACACTGATACCGCCTTTGATACCGCCACCCGCCATCCACATCGTGAAGCCATACGAGTTGTGGTCACGACCTGTGCCTTTGGCATATTCTGCTGTCGGTTGACGACCAAATTCACCACCCCAGACGACGATAGTTTCATCAAGTAACCCGCGTTGTTTTAGGTCTTTAAGGAGTCCAGCAATCGGTTTATCAGTTGCCTTGGCGTGCTTGTTGTGATTTCTCTCAATATCACCGTGTGCGTCCCAATTGGCATCGTTATGGGCACCGCCAGAGTAGAGTTGAATGAAGCGCACACCACGTTCAACTAATCGCCTTGCCAAAAGGCATTTTGTGCCGTACTCCTCCGTTTCCTTCTCATTGATGCCGTAAAGTTCCTTGATGTGTTCTGGCTCACTGTTCAAGTCAACCGCTTCGGGTGCTGCGGATTGCATTTTGTATGCTAATTCATAACTTGATATCCGTGCTGCGAGATCGGTGTTATCAGCATGTTTTGATAGATGTGTTGCATTATATTTATGTAAATAGTCGAGTAATCTACGTTGTTGGCTGTCGGACATTCCCTGTGCACGTTTTAAATTGAGAATAGGTGTGCCATCCGAACGAAAGACGGTTCCTTGAAATACGGCAGGCATATAGCCACTACTCCAGTTTTTAGCCCCACTAATTGGTCCACCTATCCTGTCAAGCATCACAACGTATCCTGGCAGGTTCTCGTTCACACTCCCAAGTCCATAATTCACCCAAGACCCAAGTGATGGGTGACCGCTGATGATACGACCTGCGTTCATCATCAACATCGCTGATCCGTGTAACGGTGAATCTGCAGTCATTGATTTAATAAATGCAATATCATCAACGCATGTGGCAAGATGTGGAAATAGTCCTGAAACCCATTGTCCTGATTCTCCGTACTGTTTGAATTCCCATTTTGGTCCGACAATTCGTCCTTGATTTCTTTCACCACCACGTCCTTTTGTTTTCACTTGGACAGTCTTATCGTTTAACTTAATTAACGACGGTTTGTAGTCAAAAGTATCTACATGGCTTGGACCACCATACATGAATAGGAATATAACATGTTTTGCCTTGGGTGTGAAGTGTGGTTGTTTTGGAGCAAGAGGATTAGTGTAGGGTGATACCCCATCTGCTGCGTATGCCTGTGAGTCCAGAAATCCATCTGAAGTGAGTAATCCAGTTAGAGCTAATGACGCAAAACCACCTGCAATGTTCCCAATAAATTCTCTACGTGTTTGACCACAGAAAGAACCATTTGAATTTGTATCTCTACTTGTCTTTGAACGACTGTTCATTAGGTATCTCCATTCTTAGAGTTACTGTTATGCAAATTCGTATATACGGCTTAATCTAAAAAGATAAATTCGTTTAAATTCAATGCTAACAATGCAAATCTGTCAAGTGCGATGTCTGTAGTTACACCATTCTGTTGCTGGAGTTCAGAGATGAAATTTAATGCATGTTGTATCTCTGTTTGTTCGGGTTCACGACATAATACAAGACGTAATCCATATTTCACACGATCCTCTATCGTAATTCCACCTTCCCAACGCATTCTATTTGCAAATATGTGTGCTTGTTCATTAATGAACTTTCCGTTAAGCATCGTCAGTGATTGCGTTGGTACAGTTGTTGTAAACCGAACAGGACAGGTAGAATCTGTATTTGCTTGGTCATATAGGTTCAATATTGGTACAAGTAACGAACGTTTTACCTTTACATAAACACTTCTCCGATTTGTCTCATCTGGTGGAGATTGCCCCCAAACACTCCCTGGTCTTGAGGCAGTTGCCAACACTTCTTCAGGTAGTTCTGGATATATACTTGGTCCTGCCATTTTTAAGTTCAGTTTACCAGTTATCCATAACACTGTATCCCGAATCTCCTCGGCAGTTAACCGTCGCATGTTGAATCTCCAAAATAGGTCATTATTCGCATCCTTATGTATGTAAGTCGGATTGCTCTGTGTAGACATCTGATATGTGTTTGATGTCATAATCAACTTATGCATCGCTTTTATTTTCCATCCAGAAGTGATGAATTCGGACGCAAGCCAGTCAAGAAGTTCAGGATGTGTAGGAGGTGAACCCAATTGCCCAAAATCGTTGGATGTACGGACGATACCACGTCCGAAGTGATATTGCCAAATGCGGTTGACCATCACGCGCGCGGTAAGTGGGTTGTCATCCTTTGCAACCCATTCTGCAAAGACACGTCGTTTACCAGATGTCTTTGACTCTTTTGGCATCACTGGTGTCTCTACCACAGGTGGATTTAGCACAGAAGGAAATGCTGGGTTAACCTCCCGACCAACAAGAGTTGGATTACCTCTCCGCAAAATGTGTGTCGGTGTCTGCGAGTCTTCTGTTACTACCAAGGCTTGATGTTCATAGGGTATACGTTGGCGATGACGTTGATCACGCTGTTGTTTTATCACATTATATTTATCCACTAATGATTTTAGTTCTTCATTAGATTCAATATAGTCTTTGTGTGTATTCAGCAATTTTCCGAAATTGATATTTGCTGTGGTAGAAAGAAATTGTCTTTCAATATTTGGAGCAGACCACGAAATTTCCAGACTCGGTTTATCCAAATCCTTATTAAAATATTCTAGACGAATCGGTATATCACCTGTCTCAAGTGCAAGTTGTGTTTCACTATCACCGCTTAATTCGCTTACTAACTGACCGTTGAGTATCAGTCTAAATTCTCCATTCAAATTAAGATGAAAGGTATAAGTTGCATCTTCAGCTACTTGTAATGTGCCCACAAAGACCAAACCTATGTTTTTCTTTGGATTTGCAGGTGCAAGGGAGAATAGGTTGCTAAATAATCTACCTTCGGCAGTCAATTCAAGAGAATCAAAATCACTTGGAATCTGTTCAAAAATACCACGATAGAAACGATACGTCAAGTTTTGTATAGGAGATTCGGTGATGTTAGGTGCAATCGGTTCAGAATGAATTTTAGCAAGCTCTATTTTTATGTTTTCCTGTATATGAAAGAGTTGATCGTGATATTCTTCTTCTGCTTGTCGTTTTTCAGTAAGCAACCTGTTACGTTCTGCCTGTTGTTCGGGTGAACCAATATCTGCAAGTGGTCCACCGTTGTGGGGTCTAATGTCGTGGAAAAATGCGAGAAAACTATAATAATCCTGCATTGAAATAGGATCAATTTTATGGTCGTGGCAACGTGCACATCCTATTGTCATCCCCAGCATAACCTGTCCAGTAGTAGACACAATATCATCAAGATAGTTATACCGTGCAAGTTTGCGATCAGCAGGACCCGTATCCCACACTCCAAGTTTATGATAACCTGTAGCGATAACGGTTTCTGACGTTGCAGTATCAAGTTCATCACCAGCTAATTGCTCTTTTAAAAATTGGTCGTAAGGTTTATCTTGATTGAAGGAATTTATAACATAGTCTCTATATCGCCATATATATGGTTTATCAGAATCGCTTTCATATCCGTTTGTCTCAGCATATCGAACAAGGTCAAGCCAATGTCGTCCCCATTTTTCACCATATCGTGGAGACTTAAGGAGTTTGTCAATGAGTTTCTCATAAGCATCAGGTGCAGTGTTGTTAAGAAATGCGTCTACTGCTTCTGGTGAAGGTGGTAGACCTGTAAGATCGTAGTATACACGACGAATAAGAGAAAGTTTGGTTGCAGGTGCGGCAGGGGTTAGTCCATTTGCTTCCAACTTTGCAAGAATAAATGAATCAATCGGATTCAGTACCCAATTTGCCTTATGTACTGATGGTATAGATGGTTGTGTTAATGGAAGATATGCCCAATAATTGGATGCTGAGTCAATATTCGGATGAGTATCGTTTTCAAGTGTGGGGTAGGGTAGTCCTATGTTGATCCACTTTGCTAAAATTTCAAGTGATGCGTCATCTAACTTGCCATCCGGTGGCATTTGTGCTGTTTCTTGGTTGTAACCAACCATTTCAAGTAATAAACTTTGATTTGGATTATCTAATGAGACTGTAGCACCGTAATGTCCACCTTCAAGGATTTTTTCCCGATTCGTCAAGTCGAGTCCACCCTCTACTTCAGTCCTGCCACCGTGGCATTGGAGGCAGTTTTCTTCAAGAATAGGTTTCACTTGAGTGTTAAAGAATTCAGTTTTTTCTTTATCGCTCAGATTATTCGCATGACTGGTGCTAAGAAAAATCAACGCACATAAGAAAACAATGATACGAAAACAGAAATAATAGGAATGTTGCATAACTTCTCCTATCACATTGTGTAATTGACATCAAACACCAATGCTTGAGGATATCTTGAGTTTGACAATATCTGCTGAACGGCAAGATTTCATGATCAACTTCACTATAATAACATATTTGAGGAAAAGAAATCTATGAAAATCAGCTAAATTCTGATTTTCATTCAATCTTGCCGAGTATGCCCATTTTTACTTTACAACGAATCTTCTGTTTCCTGCGTTTCAGTTGGCACGACAGAAATCCGCGCAAGAAATGCGTTAGTGCTCCCCTTCTCACAGAACCAATTACCCGTTGCGCCTAACCTAAACCGTTGTCCACAAACAAACTGGTGACGAATTTGTCCTGTGTCACCAGGCGGAATATCCCATGCTGAAGCAAGTGCGTCATCTGGATACCCCTCTGTGGGCAGTTCAACGTTAGCATCAAACAGATCGAACGAACCAGTCGCTTCACCCTCACCAACCTGTATATCAATAATAAGCGTTCCTCCTTGTTCATAAGAAGTAGCGTCAATTTCAGTAGGCGTATAATCCTGATAGCCTTCTCCCGGTCCGCGGAAGACATTCAAAACCTCCATCAATTCTTCCCTCTTTTCGTTGCTATCGGTGCGGTCTCCACCCGTTACTTGGGAGGTACTATCAATTTTCCCTTTCGCAACGTCCGCTAACAGTGATAAATACCTTTGTGCTGGATTTCGGCTTGGGAGTTTGTTTTCTGGCTGGTGCATAATTACCTCGGCATCAGGATTCAGCACCTGAATATCAACTGCACCTACGTAATTATCTTTGAGCGTTTTAGCGAAAATGCCGACCCCTTCACCCTCTGAATCTGCAATCAGTTCTGACAAATCGCGAAAGAGGACGCAGGTATTGACAAAATTCTCGTTGAGCACTTTGATGAGTTCCGAATTCGAGAGTGGACCCACCCTCAAGTTTTTACCATTCGCTCAGCAGGATTCATCGTCCAATGGGCCCCAGCTAATGACTGCATGCATCGGACGTTGTGTTGCCTCCACTTTTTCAACTGCCTCTTCAAGCGGTAGCCAGTCAATTTCAGCAAACTTGTAGAACTTCAATTCTAATCTTTTGCGTGCCTCTTCGGATGTGACTGAACTTTCCCAATCAATTTCGTCTCGTGCTTTAGTTGAGGTGGCATGGAGTTTCATACGCGGCACGAAAACCATGTCAGCATACCCAAAGTCGTTAATATCCACATTGATATTGCGCGGTGGTAAAGCGAGCGAAAAGTCACAAACGACACCTATTTTCAGATTGATAAGCAATCGTCCTGAAAATTGCGATGGAATAAATCGAGCGACATCTATCAGATCGTCATCGTTGCGGCGTTTCGATTCCGGTTTGGGACGTGTTGCCAAAGTAAACTCTGCATGAATTCGGAACGTGATGTCGGCATAGTCCGGCGAAAGTGCGCGTAAGCAGGCGAAAGCCCCTTTTTCTCCATGGCGTAATTCTCCTGTAGCACCCAGGTGAAACTGTGAAAGGAACGGAATAACTTTGTCCAGATCCAATTCCCAAACATCACCTACCGCCACATTTGAAGTTGGAAAAAAGGCGTTGAAAGCCTCTACTTTATACTCTCTGGCGGGTTCGTTTGGTGATAGATCAAAGAGTTCTATGTTTTCTGGTGAGTCTTTGTGTAGATCGTAAGTCGCATCGGTAATCGGGTCCCAGTGCGCATGGACTTGTAAGGTTGCTGTATTTTTCAAGACATTGTTAAGGTCTACCATCGATTTTTCCTTTTACATGATTCATTTTATAGTTTCATATATTATAAATTATACAGGCTACGGACAAATTTTGCCAAACTTATCGTATCATGAAATTTCTTGCTACAGGTAAGGTGTCAAATCCCAAAGCATGATGGCGCCATCATAACCTCCGCTGGCTAAAATATCACCATCCGGGGAGAAAGTGAGGGCGTGCACATCTGTTGGGTGTCCCCGGAAGATAGCAATATTTTCACCGCTTGCCACACGCCACAATCTGATCGGGACCTTCTTCATATCCATACCGCGTTCCCACAAGGGACCAGAAGCCAGAAACTGTCCACACGGCGAAAATGCTAGCGCATTCGGCCACCAACTGTCCTGTGCGTGAGGCAACGTCCTGATAGTTTCATTACGTTTAATATCCCACAATAAGATTTTTTTTCGCATTCCGCAGGCAATTAGATTACTATCCGGTGAAAACGCTATACATACATTTGCATTTGGAAATGTCTCAATATCTTCACCACTTTCAATATCCCAAAGCCGGGATACAGGTCCGTACTGCCTGATACTCACAAGGAACTTGTCATTTGGACTAAATTCCAAAGAGTGGATCCATCCTGTGTGTGCCTTGATCGCGTATTGAATATCGCTTTGTTGTACATCCCACAAGTACAGCGTGCCTTCATTATCCCCACATGCTAGCAAGGAACCTGTCGGAGCGAATGCAGTCGCTGTTACTTGTCTTTCTTGTTCAGTAAGGGGAGTGCTTTGCTCAGGAAGTGTAAAAAAAGCAATTGGCTCCTCAGCGTTTCCAACTTCCCATACTTTTGCAGTGTTCCCATCAGCCCCAGTTGCTTGAAGTTGACCGTCCGGTGATACCAAGACAGCCTTGGCACAGTTCTCCCCAGTATTAAAATGAGTTGGAGGGCGCGACAGATTGTCAATATCCCACAACATTATTCCCTTGCCGCGACATACGCCAGCGAGAACTTTCCCATCTGGTGAAAAGACGAGAGAATCCGGAATTCCAATATGTGAATAATTAACTGTTCGTACTTGGAAATCCTTTACTGACCACGTCTTAAAACTTATCTGTAGTTCTCTCTTAACGCGAATAAAAATTAACTGATTCTGGTTTGAAACATTTATGCGATAGAAACTTTCATGATCGGCATGGTATGTGTAGGACTTTTCACCTGCTTCCACGTCCCATACAGAAACAGTAGAATCAGACGCCCCTGCGGCATACAATACGCCTTCTGGCGAATAGAATACCTGCTTCTTATCTATTCCATAGTTGTGGAAGGCATGAGCCAATTCCCAGCTGATGACTTTCCAAATTCGAATTGTACCACCCTGACCACCGGAGGCAAGGAACTGGCCACACGGTGAAAAACTAAGGCTATATACAAAATCGGTGTGCTCCGTGAGGCATGCTATTCGCTCGCCAGTCTTCATGTTCCACACTGCTATATAGTGAAAAGAATGCTCGGAAGAACGAATCCTACCAGCGTAATCCGCACTTGCCAACAAACTATAGTCTGGCATGGTGCACGCTAACAGACTACCGTCTGCGGAAAAGGCTATAGGACGATCGCTCCCACCTGACCACCTAAAATTTGTTTCCTCATGGAATTTCGCAACCCGTTCACCAGTATCAGGATTCCAGATATATAGAATATAGTCGCGCCGACTGGATGCAGCAAGACACAAACTATCATCCGAAAAAACTAATCGAGAAACTAAATGATAAGGTTTCTCTACTTCATCTCGTTCCATCTGAGCGACACACATGCCACTCTCCACATTCCATACCTTAACGATTCCATCTCCATCCCCAGTGGCAAGCCACCTCCCATTTGGTGAAAAGGAAGCAGCAGTAATGATTCCGCGTTCTGTTTCCCACAGTGCAATTGGGTTCATGGTGGATAATTCATACCACCAGACCCCTATAGTACTACCGAATGCAAAGTGTTTCCCATCAGGAGAATATGCTATATCAGACATTATTCCCCCTTGCCCTAATCGGGCAAGAGAACTCTCAGGAAGTTCCCAGGTAGTTATACCTTCGTTATCACCCGGCACAACGTTGGATGGTGCCGGTCTTCTATTTTGTCTCATATTAACTCCTTGATTTTTTGTTGATGCCAAACTTGGGTTTAAACATCTATATAGGGTTTGATATCCCAAAGCATTATGACGCCATCGTAACCGCCACTCGCTAAAATATCGCTATCCGGAGAAAACGCGAGGTCCTGAACATCACTGCAGTGTCCTCGCAAGGTGACAATATTTTTACCTGTTGCTACCTCCCACAATCTGATTGCAACTTTCTTTGTGTTCACGCCGCGTTGCCACAACGTGCCGGATGCTAAATACCTGTTACATGGCGAAAATGCTAAAGCAAATGGATCCCAACTATCTCGCGGCTGGGGGATAGTTAGGAATGTTTCACGACGCTCAATATCCCATAATAGAATTTCTCTCGCCCCACATGCAATCAAGCTGCTACAAGGTGAAAACGCAAACGCATAATTCCTTTCTGGAAACGCTTTGATCGGTTCACCGCTTTCAACGTCCCACAACCTGGAAACAGGGCCAGTTCTTACCATACTCACAATATACTTTTCATCTGGACTAAATGCTATAAATTTAATCCATTCCGAATGTGCTTTAAGTGTATGTCGTATATACTGTTGCTGTACATCCCATACATACATTGTGCCATCACTATCCCCGCATGCCAACAAGTTGTTTGTCGGTGCGAACGCAACCGATGCAACCTGTCTCTCTTGATCCTCGGAATCGCTTTCTTGCTTTGGAAGTGTGAAAGAGGCAATCGGCATCTCATCGTTACCAATTTCCCATACCTTCGCTGTATTACCGTCAGGACCAAATGCATAAAGTTTTCCAAGAGACGATGCGGAGACAACAAGGTTTCCACCAGACGGATTAAAACGGGTTGGTGGATGTGTCAGATTGGTAATATTCCATAACATTACTTTCCGTCCCCAACATCCACTTATGAGAGTCTTACTATCCGAAGCAAAGACGAGCGAATCCGGTATGCCTATGGACGAATAACTAAAACTACTTGGCTTAGAGTTACCAATTTCCCACATTTTTATCGATCTATTAAGGGCACTTTCAGTAGTAAAAATTAACTGATTTCCATTTGAAAAATGTGCGTTTCGGATACTTCCATGCGTTTCTTGGTGTGTGTAGTGCGTATCACCATTTTCTACGTCCCAAACAACGACAGTGTCATCTGATATTCCAGTAGCGCGCAGAATACCCTCTTTCGAATAGGATATTTGTATAAGGTTGACATCATAATCGCTGAATGTTTGGGTTAATTCCCAACTCGGTACGTTCCAAACATGAATTGTATTATCTTGTCCTGCAGCAGATAGGAATTTACCACACGGTGAAAATTTTAGGCTACACACAAAATCGGTAGGTTCTGTTAGACATGCTAACCTTTCACCAGTTTCTATGTTCCATATTGCAATAAAATCAGCGGAATGCTCAAGGGTGCGAATTCTACCTATCCTGTCAGCATAGTCAAACATTTTAGAGTCAGGCATCATACACGCCAGCAAACGACCATCCGCGGAAAAGGCAATAGGACGTGTAGATCCACGGAACCATTTAAAATCCGTTTCACCTTGAAATTTTGCGATCTGTTCACCTGTTTTTGCGTGCCAGACATATACGATATAATCACGCCTGCTCGATACTGCGAGGTACTCACTGTCTGGTGAAAAGGCAAAGTGGGAAACCAAATTATATAGTCTTTCTGTATTATTTACGATGCCCGACTCCGAAATGTTTGGTTGTGATGACAGGATAGGACGGTCCATTCTGGAAACGCAAGCACGCCGCTGCACATCCCATACCCTAACGAGACCGTCTCCATCGCCAGTGGCAAGCCATTTGCCATTTGGAGAAAATGAGACAGCTGAAATAAATCCTCTGTCTACGTCCCAGAGATCAATCGGTTCCAGTGTAGAAACATCATACCACCATACTCCGATGCAAGAAGCTACGACAAGGTACTTCCCATCAGGCGATGGCACGATATTTCCTATCATGCCTCCTTGTCCTAATCGGCAAATTGCGTCCTCAGGAAGTTCCCAAGTCGTTATATCACTGTTTTCAGACTGCATTAAAGCAGGCGACCATTTTTCATTTTCTTCCATAAATATTGTCCTTTCCAATTGTTTAAATTTTGGGTTGTAATACTGTCTCTCTATGTTTAGATGTGAGCAGGTTTTCAGAAAATATAAAATGATGATCCACTTATACACATTATTGGATGCACTTTTATGTTTACTGCCTGCACAAAATGGAGCGTATACAACTACCCTTAACCTGTTCTTGTTGTAAAACTCGATTAAACACACATCCCAAATTCACGTCAAAACGAAATACCTAAATTGTGCAACACACGCAGTATAGATTCATCGGTGTGGAAAGGAAGAATCCCATTCGCAGTCTACTCGGTCTCAAAAAGTACGTTAAACGTTATCGATACGCCATCTTGTTCAGTTTCATCCTTGTTGTTTTAACAAATGGATTACTTCTGATCGGTCCGCAGATATTAAAGACTGTTTTTGATGAGTTACAACAAGCGGATAGAGACCCGAACCTGACAGTGTCAAGAGATCGGATTTTGTTTTTAGCTGCGTTTTTTTTCGGTGTCGCCCTCGTTGGGGGTATTCTGCGTTTCGTCCAACGTCGTACTATGCAAGGTGTTGCGCGGCAAATGGAATTTCACCTCCGCGCTGACTTTTTTCTACATCTCCAAAAACTCTCCGCTTCCTATTACGATAATGTGCGCACAGGCGATTTAATGACGCGCGCTACCAGCGACCTAAATGCTATTCGGATGGTTCTTAGCAGTGCCATCATATATACTGCCGATGCTACGGTGTTTTTTGGATTAGCATTAGTTATCATGTTGCACATTGATGCTACACTGACTCTCGTCGCTTTGTTGCCCTTTCCTATCCTTGCTATCATAATTCGTTTACTTGCCAAACGCCTACATGCCCACTACGAGAGAATTCAAGAGGCTTTTTCGACAATGAATACAAAGGTTCAAGAAAACTTGTCAGGTGTACGGGTTGTCAAAGCATATACACTTGAGGCGGATGAGGTTGAAAACTTCAAGGAACTGAATCAAGAATTTGTTAATCGTAACCACAAGCAGATTCGATTGATGAACTTCTTCTTTCCGTTATTCCGTTTTCTACCGGGGATTGCTGGCGTAGTCGTCCTTTGGATGGGGGGACTCCATGTGATTCAGGATAAAATAACCCTTGGTGATTTTATTGCTTTCAGTGCCTACCTTATGATGCTTCGCCGTCCGATGATCACGCTTGGATTTATCGTTAACACTTTTGAACGTGGCGCTGCATCTATGGATCGGATAAATGCAATCCTAAGTGAAGAACCCGAAATTTACGATGGTGAAGACGTTAAGTGGGACATAAAAGATATTGAAGGCGAGATAGAATTTAGAAATCTCAATTTTTCATATCCTGATGGACAGTCCGTACTAAAAAGCATCAATCTTAAAATCAAACAGGGAACTACGCTTGCAATTGTAGGTGGAACAGGATCAGGAAAATCCAGCCTTGTCAATCTAATTCCACGTATCCGTCAAGCAGAACGTGGTACCATTTTTATTGATGGTGTAGACATCCAAGATATACCGTTGAATGTTCTCCGTTCCAATATCGGATTTGTAGAGCAAGAGCCATTTCTGTTTTCAGATTATTTACGGAATAACATCGCTTACGGTGTCGACACCCCGAATGACGAGGAGATAAGAGAGGCAGCACACAGTGCAGATCTACTATCGCAAATTGAGGAGTTTCCAGACGGATTGCAGACCTTACTCGGTGAACGTGGGATCACAATTTCGGGAGGACAACGCCAACGGAGCGCACTCGCGCGTGCTATTATAATTAAACCTAAAATACTTATCCTTGATGATGCATTTGCGAATGTAGACACACAAACCGAGGATACAATTCTCAGTCGACTCGCTGAAATCATGAAGGGGCGAACAACTATCCTCATTTCGCACAGGATATCAACAGTTAAAGCAGCCGATCACATAATCGTTTTGAATGATGGCAGTATCGTTGAATCTGGCACGCATGAACAGCTTCTTGAAAAAAACGGTATTTATGCTGGTATCTATGAAACACAACTCTTGCAGGATGAGCTTGAGGAACTTTAGAGAGGAACGCACTTATGTTTGGTATGGGAAGCAACCTATATGAATATAGTGATGAGGAACAAGACCTCGGAAAAGTCTATGACCGGGTGTTGATGAAGCGGCTGCTTGCATACCTCAAACCTTACACATTTCAATTGCTTGTTATCGCTATATTTACGGTAGGTAGCACGCTTGCCCGGCTCGTCGGACCATTTCTTTGGCAAATCGGTATTGATAATCATATTACACCTGGTCAATTAGACGGTTTGAACACAATCGCTGTTTTTCTCGTGTTGGGATTGATCAGCGATTTTGTGTTTACCTATTTTGCGGAGTACCACACGCAAATGACTGGACAACACGTCATGCGTGATCTTCGGCAGACACTCTTTTCACATCTACAACGTTTGGACGTACAGTATTTTGATAAGAACCCCGTTGGTAGACTGATGACACGCGTCATGGGAGATGTCCAAGTTCTCAATGAGTTATTTACTTCTGGTGTAATTACCGTTTTTGCTAACCTGTTGGATATATTAAGTATCATGGTGGCGATGCTGCTCTATAACTGGAAGCTTGCGCTTGTGACGTTTACAGTATTACCAATCATTTTTGGGGCAACACTTGTATACCAAATTTACTCGCGCCGTGCTTTTCGTGAACAACGCAAACAATATGCACGTATCAATGCGTTTTTACAGGAAAACATCGTTGGCATGACGACGATGAAACTATTCGCGCAAGAACGCCGAAGCCATCTCCGTTTTAACGAACGCAACCGTAGATATCTCGCTGCAAATTTGAAAAGTATTTTCTATTTTTCGATTTTCCATCCTTTGATTGAAGTAACAGCATCACTTGCTACAGCAGTGATTATTTGGTATGGTGGGGGACAGATCGTGCAAGGAGCGTTGACTTTTGGTGTGTTAGTGGCATTTATGCGTTATGCCGAACGGTTTTTCTGGCCCATTCGCGAACTCAGCGAAAAATATACTATCTTCCAAAATGCGATGGCATCTTCCGAGCGCATCTTCCATCTGCTTGATACAGAACCGGCTATCGTTTCTACTGCCGAGAAGAGTGGAGTAGAAACGCTAAAGGGTGAGATTGAATTTCGGAACGTCTGGTTTGCCTATAATGATGACGATTATGTGTTGCGAGATGTTTCGTTTACGGTAAAACCGGGTGAAAAGGTTGCACTTGTAGGACATACGGGGGCAGGGAAAACCTCTATCATCAACCTGCTGTGTCGGTTCTATGAAATCAACAAGGGACAGATTTTGATTGACGGTGTGGACCTCCGAGAAATGAACCTTGAGGAGCTGCGGCGTGCGATTAGCATTGTCCAACAAAATATCTTTCTCTTTTCCGATTCAATTGCGCACAATATCAGTCTGGGAGATCCGTCAATCTCATCGGAACAGGTGGCAACCGCATCAAAAGATGTGCATTTAGACAGGTTTGTCCAAAAAATGCCCGATGTTTATGGCACAGAGATCAAAGAAGATGGTGGAGGCTTGTCTGTTGGACAGAAGCAGTTGGTAGCGTTTGCGCGTGCCTTAGCTTCCGATCCAAGCATCCTTATCCTTGACGAAGCCACTTCAAGCGTTGACACAGAAACCGAAATTCTGATAGAAGATGCACTCAGCCGTTTGATGGAAAATCGGACATCTGTTGTTATTGCGCACCGTCTTTCTACGATCCAAAATGCTGACAAGATTATCGTGATGCATCGCGGGGAAATCCGCGAGACAGGGACTCATAACGAATTGTTACAGAAAAACGGAATCTATTATCGGTTGTATCAGTTGCAATATAAAGGGCAGGAAGCAAGGAGAAAAATGTAAGCGTGCTTAAGGCTTTTGGTGTGGACATGTTTATCTAATTTGACTTTAACAATTCCCGCATTTTCTTCTTTTCGTCTTTATCAAAATACTTTATTGCATTTTCATGGCTTTCCCTTGAAAAGGACTGACGGTATTCTGCAATAAAATTTATCACTATCTGTTTATCTACCTTTGATAATTCCCGCAATATCCATCCTACTGCTGTTTTAGCAAAACGTTCTTCTCTCTTAATCAGTTTCGCATTTGATTTCAATAATAGTGATGTGTATTTATTCTCTTTTGTTAATGTGGTAAAAGCAACCACAGAACATCTGGCTTGCCATACATTATTTGCGGTATGCCATTTAGATATTGCTTCGGCACACTTTCTACCATTGGCTTTTATCATTTGCCGTAACACTTTGGTACAAAACCAATCGCACACACTCCAATCGTAAATATATCCATTCTCAAAAATTGACTCAAACCTTGAAAGCAACGTTTTGTAATCAACTTTATCATACAGATAAAGTTGCAAGAACAAAATACCCGCAAGTTTATCTTCAGCATAGTCCTCTTCAAAAAATGAAAGTGCTAAGTCCAACTGCTCATCCAGTGGGAGTTTGTCAATGTTTTCTTGTTTATACCAGTCTTCTAATTCGCTTCTAATTGTAGGGATTTCTACGCCACGATATTTGGTATCGTGTTTAATGTAATTTTCGAACCATAATTTTCTTTTTTTATCTGCGAATTTGGCTATACGGGATTTTAGTTTTTCTTTCAGTTTACTGTTATCTGTCATAATTATATTTTTTACACACCGAATATCTTCAATTTTCCCTAGTCTTCCGGTATGTCAAACATGACACCGTCCTTTTTCTTTTCGTAAAAAATCATCTTAACTTCTATGGATTCCGCTAAGATTGGCATTGCTTCATAGGTAATGGGCTTAATGGAATAGGCATCTTCGCCTACGAACCCATCTATACCTTGAGATTCTTCAGAAGGTTCTGCCAAACGGTAGTCACAGCCTTTTATTTCGGCTAATTTTCTCAGAATTGCCTCCTGAAATTTAAGTCCTGTATATGTCTTGACAAGAACCAGATCCTCTACCCATGCTTTAACCATAACCCGATCAATTTTGACGAATGCCTCGTTGAGTTTGTCTATCATTGTAATTATTTTTTCTGTTGCATCATCAATAGCATCGGGATATCTTTCTTGATACCACGTAACCCATTCGTCAAAAGTTTGTCCTGGAAATTCTTGTATCAGATCTGTCATTTGTCCAACAAATTTTGGACGTGTTGCTTGCGAATTTTGATTTGCAAGATTTATTAATTGAGTCGTGTACTTAGGAAATTCGTAAGTATGAGTCTTCACCACATATTCCTGAATCTCAGCATTTTTTAGTTTTATTTTCATAATAACTCTTTGAGCGATATGAAGTCACTGTGCGTTGAATATATTAAGTTGAGAATGTTTATGGTAAGATTTCGTTTTCTTTCCAAGCAGAGTTTCTGGAGTTTGCTCAAAATCCACAGTTTGCGGTTTCAGTGAATAGATGACTTCAAAGATGTTGTCTTTGAGTGCTTGGACCTCTTTTAAACCGTTTAGCAAAATAAACTGCTCCTGACTCGCCACCACTGGACAGCCATAATGCTTGTTTGTATACTTCAGTGGTGCCGAGTTTTCGATCCGATTTTTGACAAACTCAAAATGTCTTAGCAATCTATCGTGCAAATAATCATTTGAAAAATTGACAATACTGCATGCAATCGGATGAATCGCCTGTTCAAAACTCTTATCAATTTCAACACCGATGCTACTACGTCCCGATGTCATCGCAGCTGCAATCGTGGTTCCCGTGCCTGAAAACGGATCAAGTATTACATCCCCTTTTACAGAGTACATATTGATCAGGCGATAAGGCAGCTGATAAGGAAACGCCGCACTTCTCAATCGCGACATTTCGTTTGAAAGTTTCTGCTCTGTTCCCTTAATGTCTGTCCAAACATCCGAATACCAGACGTTCCGTTCTTCCCAAAACAGTGCGCTTTCACGTCTATTTTCTTTTTCTTCCTCTGTTTTAAATTCTCTTTTAGAGCCTTTTCTCACTATCAGAATGTACTCGTGTTCAAGAGTTACATAGGCACCTGCAGGTAACATCCCTGATCCCATAAATTTGTTAGGAGTGTTGGCCTGTTTTCGCCAGAGGATATCAGGCAGTGCTGAAAACCCGATATTTAAAAGATAAGTCAAGATTCTCGCGTGGTTCGGATACAAACAGAAATTGCCATTTACCGTCCTTGTCGCATCACCTATGTTAATACAAGCAAATCTGTCGTTCTTTAAGACTCTAAATACTTCGTTCCATACAGAATCAAGAATCTCGTGTATTAACGCATAAGCGAGTTTTCCATCTCCGTTAGCTAACGCACTCTGGATGCTTGGATTCTGATTGCCAAACATTTCATCCCACATCTCAATCATAGGATAAGGTGGCGAGGTAACTATCAGATCAACACTTTCTGACGGTATATTTTTTAAATCGCGAGAATCTTGAAAAAGAATCTTGTGGGTAGTTTTCATAGGAGGTATTGCCTAATTGAATGATATACAGTGCATCTTGCTGAAAATTCAGATAGTTTCGCCTAAATTATAACATATTTAAGGAAAACCTCCAATAGAATTAGTTTAAGTTGCAGAGGCATTCAATTTTCGTCTAATTATCCGTTTTAGTCGAAAAGTTGGGACCTAAAAATCGTTCCCAGATGCACGAATTGATTGTATTTTTCTTCTCATTTTATTGAAATCATCTCCTTAAAAAGTTGCCATACGGTAACTTTTTTCATACCGTGGTAACTTTTTGAAATTTGCTATCAGCTCAGTATCTATAGGGGTTTATAGACATTTTGTTTAAATTTTATATTTCATCTGCGTTGAGGAACACGGGTTTCCTTTTGCTGGAGATATTTTATTTTGATAAGTTTTGCGTTGTCGTCTTTGC
>JAGWBU010000011.1:68239-87060 GCA_021295735.1 Candidatus Poribacteria bacterium
GTCAGCATGGTGGTTGACGCGATTTTTTGGAGTCTTGGGAAAGAAAGAAATCATTGGAGAATTGAATGGCTCTGGTTAAGTTGTCAGGGCTATTTAGTTTTCGATTTTTATCACAAATGTTAATCTTTTATAATAAGCAGAGAGTGTGTAAAGTTTGCTACTATGTTGCACTGGATCGTATCTTGTGAAGTATGAAGAAAGATGGTATCCTCTCTAATAAATGATATTTTTAGAAAAAGGTGTCATTTTTGTATACATTGCAAGATCGCCATTCAGGTCATGTCTGTGACAAAAACTCTATACACCCGTCAACAAAGGTAGAACTATTTAGCCTTCAGTTTACGCGTTTTAGTTAGGACAGAGCGACTTGAAAATATCAGTTGGCAAGGTAATCCTTGAGTTCTTCTAATACTACCGTTGCATAACCACCCGCAGGCAACGTAAAACAGAGGCGTAACCCCACAACTAAAGACTTAACCTGATGTAATTCCATAAGCATCCGTAGTGGACGACGCGTTCCCGGCAACCGAATTCCAACGACTTTGCGGAACGCGTCAAATTTCACCCCTTCGGCGGCAAGTAGTTCCACCTCCAACGCCTGTACTTCGCGAGCAGGTTGCCGCATCTTGTAGCCAAAGATCGGACCGGAAGGACTAATCTCAAACGCATCTGCTCGCGATTGTTCTACCGTAGTATTTTCAACAAGGAAAGGTGCCCCGTTGCTGTGCTTCACCGCAATATCACCATCCCAGAGTTGTCCTAAATTGGGCAACCGTTTCTCCAGAATACAATTAAACAAATACGCTTGATATGCGGACAAATATAATTTCCGAAGTCGATGCGGAATACATGCCACTGCCTTCTCTATTGATCCTTTTTCTTTTTCTCGTTCTACTCGTTTCGCTAATTCACCGAACTGTGTTGTTTCATCTGCAAGCACGTAGCGCAACACTGTTTCCCACTCAGCTTTTAGCAACGCCTTTCCTATTAGATGTGAGTCGTGTTTATTGCCGAATCGTTGCGCACCAAACCGATTTGGTACTCCTTCAGTTGCTAACCGTAGCATATTTTTTTCAATAACCGGTAATGCTGCCTGTGAAACATCACGCAACGTTATCTCAAACCGATTGCCTTGAAGATGTCCTATCCGCAACTTATGCGCGTGTCGTTCTGCCCACGAAATCTCAATTGCTGGTAGTGTCAACTCCAAAACTTGTTCAGGCGGGATACCTTCCACAGATAAAACCTGCGTTGTGATAGCCCGTTTATCTTTTAATCCAGCATATCCAAAATCTCTGGAGTTCGCGTGTAATGCTCGTGCGATTTGATTAATTGCTTCCAACGTGCCAAGATTGTGTTTTCGGATAGCAAAAAACGTGTGCGTGCCTACTCGCGAAGGTTCATACAGTGGTATCTCTTCAACAATAAAATCTTCAGGTTCAATTCTCATTTTTCACCTGTCTTAATCATAATGCCCTGCTATCCATCTGTCAAGTTTTTAGATCATTTTGATTGAATTGGGTGTGTAAAGTTTTTGTAGAAATCCGCTCTACAGTGGAAAACGCCACGTAATCATTGCAAATTGAACCTATGTAACCAAATATTTACACACCCATTGAATTCAGGGTTATTTAGTTTTCTATATTTCTGACTATTTCTGACGCATTTTATCACATGCATTAATTCTTTATAATAGTATCGTCCGTTGGGTAGAGCGGAGCGAAACCCAACGGACAATATAAACTTTCATTAACACGCATTAACTGATAATTCTTAAAACTAAATAGCCCTGCATTGAATTTGTTTCACTTGACATCCCCCTCTGAATATGCTAAATTAAACACATAAATTCAATATGATGGAGACAGACCACGCCAAAAACCAAGGTAAAAACACATGCCAAAAATCAAAATACTCTCTGCAGATGTGGCGAATAAAATTGCGGCGGGCGAAGTCGTTGAACGTCCCGCGTCTGTTGTCAAAGAACTCATAGAAAACGCAATAGATGCTGAAAGCACAAGCATTCGCGTTGAAATTCGTGCAGGTGGAAAACGACTCATTCGCGTTTCTGATAATGGCAGCGGCATGGAACGTGAAGACGCTCTCCTCGCTTTAGAACGCCACGCAACAAGCAAAGTGAGCCGCATTGAAGACCTTGAAAATATCCATACCTTCGGATTCCGTGGTGAGGCGTTGGCGAGTATCGCATCTGTATCTCAGTTTGAACTTCTTACCCGTACTGCTGACGCTATACAAGGAACAAAAATTAACGTTGATGGTGGCGTTTTTCGTTCTGTTGAAGAGAGTGGATGCTCACCCGGCACCCATATCTCAATAAACAACCTTTTTCATAATGTTCCCGCACGTCTCAAGTTTCTCAAAACTGATACAACTGAGGTGCGCCACATTACTAATCAGGTGACGTGGTCCGCTTTAGCGCACCCGACACTACACTTTTCGCTATCACACAACGGAAAATCAGTTTTGGATGTCCGTGCCTGCGATTCATATCTGGAACGTGCGCGCCTCTTATATGGCAAAGAATTTGCTGATAACCTGATTGAATTTGCTGAAGAACTACCAGATTTTAAGCTTTCTGGTCTGCTTGGAAAACCCGATTTTACCAAACCGAACCGCGAATATCAGCTCTTTTTTATGAATGAGCGACCAATCCGAAGCCAAATGATTGGGGCAGCACTAAAAGAAGCACTCGGTGCGACAATTCAGAAAGATCGGCATGCTATTGCTTTACTTTTCATGACTCTTGAACCCGATACAGTTGACGTCAACGTACATCCCGCCAAAATTGAGGTGCGGTTTCGTAACGAGCGGACGATTTTCAGCGGCATTGTCAGAATGATTCGTAACGTTATTCACAAAGAGAAGTTTATTCCGAAGATTGAAACGTCTGTAGAGATTGAACCCACATCTACTCAAGAAGTTGAGGTAGAAAATAAAGCGACCAGTGCACCACAGCAAATATCTACACCGAAATCCCGTCCACAACAGCCTTTTTCCAAAGATAGAACAGTAGGATCTATTGAAACACCACAGCAAAAAGATGTCCCAACGGAAAAAGTTGAGTCTGAACCGCTTGATACACAACCCACAGTAGATGAAGATGTAAAGCCTGCCGCTGAAGTTCCTCGAACTGTTGTGCAACCCCCTCAACAGCAAATTCCTGAAGGGGCAATGCTCAAACTGCTTGATTTTGACAATGTTGAACTGAAGACGAATCTCTTTAAGACCTATATTGTTGCTGAAGGGGAAGATAGAGTCTTCTTTATAGATCAGCACGTCGCCGCAGAACGCGTGCTTTATGAACGTTTTGTGAACCAGATGAAAGCTGACGGCATACCCGTGCAAGGGTTATTACTTCCTGTTACACTTGAAGCGACACCGCAACAGATTGCTATCCTCAAAGTCCACGAAAGCCTTTTCAGTAAAATTGGGTTTGAGTTAGAGGAATTCGGTGCCAACACGATACTAATTCGGGCAATACCATCGTCACTGCCTACCCGAATCGCCTCTCAGACTGTCACCGATCTGCTTGATAAGCTCTCCGAACAACCGCATACTGAGGTAGAAATCCCAAAAGCAATTGACGATGCTCTGATAACACTTGCTTGTCGTTCTGCTGTTAAAGCAGGGGATACATTGGACACCAAAGAGATGACTAACCTCATTCGCGAGTTATCCGAGGCTAAACTTCCGTTCAATTGTCCGCATTCACGTCCTATCATCATTGAAATGGGACGTGATGAATTGGAACGCCGGTTCCATCGATAATACCATTTGATGCAATGGTTGGCTTCTTAGGATAAATTTCCCATGAAAATAACCCGTCGATTTTTCATCACCCTATTTTTAACTTTTACCATATTTCTACCTAACGTATTTGCTCAAGATTACACTACATTGAGTTTGCCTGACGGTGCAATAGCACGTCTCAGCAAAGGTGAAATCACTGGGAACATCGCTTTCTCTCCAGATGGGAACACTATCGCTACTGGATGGAAGGATAACACGGCACGATTGTGGGACGCAATCACAGGACAGCCCAAAGCTACCTTATAGTAAATTATACGACTTGTGCCAGTTAACATTTTGTTTTGTTGGTTTTCACATATATTTGCATTTGTGCTATAAACATATCGTCCCTAAAATCAACGCAGCATGCGCGTATGGCATGCTGCGGGTATGAATGCCATTTAGGCATTCCCCGTATGGCATTCACCGCCTACTGGTCAATGTCCGAGGCGCAATGAATTGCGCGACTACAAACACATCAAACCTATAAAGAACTGTCCAGGTAATTTTAGATTTCACTATAAATGAAATTATACAAGGGTAATCTCGTTCTATCGTTGCGATAAAACAAGATTACCCTGTAGGTTTAATCGGACAAGTCAATCTAAAACACCCAAACCGCCATTTGTCCTGCTTCACGGTTGCACCACGCATAATACGGAATGGCAGTAATATCCATCCGTTGCAAACTCGGTTTCGGATGGTAGAGACTATTTTCCCATTCAGAAGCATCAAACACTGTGCCAGTGCTACGGATTAGCGTAATACCGCCGAGGAGTTCACTGTTAAATACGGCTTCAACTGCCGCGTCATCAATAAGCGATAGCGTCTCAAAAGCACCATCAGGATTGTCTACATCCTCAAAACAGTAAACCAACGGGCCGCGACGTAATGCTGACCGTCCGAGATTATCTCTCACATAAGGATGTGCATAAATTCGTGCGACAGGCATATCCAAGTTCAATTCCACCGTGTCGTTGGCATGCCACTGTCTAACAATTGAAAGGTAGCCGTTTGACGTAGCCTTACCACTGTGAGATTCTCCGTTGATGTTCACTTTAAAATTGTTACACCAACTCGGTATCCGTAAATTCAATGCAAACTTTGCAGGTTTTTCTGGGTCTACTGTTATTCTCACATCTCCCGACCACGGATAGTCGGTTTCTTGTGTTAATTGCAGAGAAACATCTCCTGCTACTGTAGCGGAAGCGGTGCCGCCAACATAAAGATTAACCCATAAGTCATTTTCAGATTGTGCATAAATGTACTGTCCCAGAGAACCGAGTAGGCGCGCGATATTCGGAGGACAACACGCACACCCGAACCAAGCATGTCGATGTCTTTCACCACGGCTTGCCAAGGGATTCTGATAGAAGAAGCCTGTGCCATCAAGCGAAATTCCTGAGAGGGCACCGTTATAAAGGGCTGTCTCCAATACATCAATAAAACGCGACTCGCCTTTCAGCAGAAACATCCGATGTGCCCAAAATATCAATCCAATTGATGCACACGTCTCAGCATAAGCGGAGAAATTGGGCAATTCATAATCTTGTGTAAAGCCTTCATTGTGTCCAGACGGGCCTACACCACCGGTAACGTACAGGCGTTTTTCTACATTCTCCCAAAGTGCGCCAAGGGCGTTTGAAATGTCGGTATCACCTGTTTCAAGCGCAATATCAGCCGCACCAGCATAAAGATACATTGCCCGTACTGCATGACCGACACATTCAGTCTGCTCTTTTAATGGTTTATGTGCTTGCGAATACGTGCCTTCATATTTTTCATCCCGTGTGTAGTGATGCTGGTATGCTCCGAGACCACCCGGTAAATCGGGATTTTCTAATTCCTTCTCAAAAACATGGGGAGAATGTCCGCGCTTTGTAACAAAGTATTCCGCGAGAGACATGTAACGCGCTTCACCTGTCACACGAGCCAGTTTCACTAATGCAAGCTCAATTCCTTGATGACCGGGCAAACCGTCTCTTTTACCATGTCCAAAAGTGTTATCAATCAGATCCGCGAATCGACACGCAACGTCAAGCAGCTTCTGTTTCCCGGTTGCTTGATAATGGGCAACACCCGCTTCAAACAGATGCCCAGCACAATATAACTCGTGCATCATACCGAGATTTTGCCATCTCTTTTGCGGTTCAACCAGTGTAAAATAGGAATTCAGATAACCGTCTGCTTGTTGGCTCTTGGCAATTGTATCAATAACTTCGTCCAGTTCTGCTTCCCACTCCGGATTAGGATGTGTCTTTAGTGTATAAGATGCTGCTTCCACTAATTTATGGACATCTGAATCGTTAAAAAAGATGCCTTC
Source organism: Candidatus Poribacteria bacterium (assembly GCA_021295735.1). Classification (GTDB taxonomy): domain Bacteria; phylum Poribacteria; class WGA-4E; order WGA-4E; family WGA-3G; genus MSPOR6. The sequence continues at coordinate 74,373 of JAGWBU010000011.1, forward strand.
AAAGTTACCTTCCATCAAGCCAGCAGCTTTTGCAAAGTTATTAATCCTGCCAGTTGTTCGGCACTGCTCAAGTTCATGCGGTATCGTTTTCTCTGAGTTCGTTGTTTGCCGAGGCGACCAGAAACGATCTTTAATAGTAACATCTGTAAAAGGTAGTGCTTTCAAAGTTTTATCCTTCTTGTTTATGGTGAAATAAAAATAAGTTAGTTTGACCTAAGCGCATATTTGGAAATCCTACACATTTTCCGACAGGCAGCCTTTTATTGCTGGGTTTTGCTATATCTATTTGATGAATGTGTCATTGAAAAGCAGCCTTTTCTTGGCAGGTTGAAGAGTTCTTGTTCCTCACCGCTCTACCCAACCTACGAGACTGTAAAATCCAAATCAATGATAAATGCGCCAAATCAAGAAATCAACGGTATGAATCATGGCGAATCATGTAGAATACCAAAAGCGTATTCTACCAAGCGCATGCCATTTAGGCATTCCCCGTATGGCATTCATCGGGTTTTCAATCCCGCTTACCTGTTTGAATCTCACAAAATCGGGCTTATAAAGCCCTCCCCCAAGAGATAATCTGGTAATTATGTGCTTAAATTGACACCCATGGTTTCGCTACGTTCTACCCAACCTACGGACTTGGGTGCCTCACCCTAAAATTGCGTAAATGTGGTATTAGCGGCTTCTCATGCTAATTTGTTGGAACGTTTCTGGAGGTAAATATTCCCCTAACACTTTCTGAACGTCTGTTTCCGTGAGTTTTCGCGGTGTGATTAGAACACATTTGTTCCGAGAATTTTTCTTCCAAGATGCCTCAAAATCCTTGTAGGCTAATCTGCGCTTGGTGAGATTGATAGGATCTTGAAGAGATACCATGCTTGATTGATCGTTGTATTCGGACAACGGCAAAATCTCTGGAGTTCGTCCTTCAAACGCAACCATTACAATAGGAGTCCATCCTTTTGCAATAAATGCCTTCAGTACATCAAAGGAACAGTTGGCGATTACAGCACTATGCCGCACTGTCCTACGCGTCGTCGTGTGAAAATCATCAAGTGCACTTCTGCTACCAACGCTCGGACGTCGTTTGAAAGCATTCTTAATGTAAGGTAGCTTCTGCAAATCGACAGCAGCAACTTCCGGTAAATTCGCTGCGCTTTGGGGTGATTTTATTGTCGTCGTCTCTTCAGCGGTGGCGTTTATCGTTTCGGGGTTGTCGGATTGTTCTTTAAGAAGTGCGGGGCCACAACTAATTGCCAGAAGTGCCAAAAAAAGCACTACAACACAAGCACTTGTAATTGAATATGAAGAACCACTCAATAATATCTGACGAACTTCCTTTATAATAGACATTTGGCGTTTCATGGTTTCGTTCCTCCTTGCCATGTAGAATGATTTATATGTAGTTTATTAGTCGATTTTAACTGCTACTTCACGTTTTTCCTTGCACGATTCCACGATGGCTTCTGTTATCCGCATCGCTTGCAAACCGTCTCGTCCTGTCGGTTCAGGTAGGCGATCATTAAGTAGATCATCCACTAACGCTGCTATGCGCAGCGCAAAAGTACCATCAAATGCAAGTTGCTCCATTCGAAAAATTGATGGACGGTATTCCTCAACAACCTGATTATCACGTTTCATGAGCGTTGCTCGACTTAGGACGTTATCAACGACAATCTCACCCGCAGCACCGCAAATTTCCATGCGTTCAATCGGATGAATAAAATCGCTATCCCAACTCGCCAACAAGGTAGCGACTATCTCTGTCTCATATCGCACTGAAATTGCCATGCTTGTATAGCATGCGTCCTCACCTTCGCGCGCTTCATGTTTTCTCGGTTTTGCCATCTCAGCACATACAGCAACAATCTCGCCGCCGAACCACCGCAGCAGGTCAAGGGCGTGGGTTTGTAACTCGTAGAGTAGGTAATACTCACCTTTCCATGTGGAGGCGGGTCCCCCTTGTGACAATTTCATATCCAGATAATAGGTCTGTCCGATTGCACCAGCGTCAAACCACTTCCTTGCCTGCACATAACCGGGTGCGAATCGGCGATTATAGTCTATCGCGAGGTGCACCCCTTTCTCTTCCGCTTTTGCCACCATCTGTTCTGCTTCGTCAATATCCAGTGATAGCGGTTTTTCAGAAATAACATGTTTTCCAGCATCAAGACATTCCATCACAGGTTCAAAGTGTAAATGGTCGGCAGTTACTATGTCAACGAGGTCACACTCTTCATTCGTAAGCATTTCTTTAATAGACGGATACCACTTGGCAATACCGAGTTCTTCAGCACGGGCTTGTGCTTTGGCAGCATCAATATCGCACACTGCCACCAATTCTGCCCCTTGATGTTGGAGATATCCTCGTTGGTGTAGTAACCCGATTCCCCCGCAACCGACTGCTGCAACTTTCAGCTTTCCAGCCATGATCGTGTTCTCCTTGTAATATACGGATACAAGTATCAACCCACCTCATTATATTCAATAATAATAAACGATACACAAAAAAATAGCAAGAGAGAATTGTTATATGGGTGTGTAAAGTTTTTGTAAAAATCCGCACAACTCGTATTGTAGGGGCGGGTCTCCGGGGAATGCCTTTTGGCGCCGCGTAATCATTGTAAATTGAACCTATGTAACCAAATATTTACACACCCTTGTTATATCTTACTACAAAAAATTTGACATACAACACAGTCTATGGTAAGGTATTAAGAATAAAATTTCTGTAAGGGCCAATTCGCTAAATTATAGTAAGGACGTCAATATGCCACGGACAAAACAGACAGAACTTTCCATGATGGAACTCTACAAACAGGTAAAAAAACAGCATGAAGATGCCATTCTTCTTTGTCGGGTCGGTGATTTCTATGAAGCTTTCTATGAAGACGCTGAGTTAATATCTCGCCTACTTGAGATTGCCCTGACATCCAGAAGCCATAAAAACCAAAAAACACCACCGCCACCAATGGCTGGAATCCCGCATCACGCACTTGATTCCTATCTTTATAAATTAGTTACCGCTGGGCACAAAGTCGCAATTTTGGATCAGACTGAGGATGCGAAAGTTGCGCGTGATGAAAATCGTCTTGTTAAACGCGATGTTGTCCGAATTGTTACCCCCGGCACTGTCACTGACCCAAAAGCACTTGAGCATAAGACAAACAATTATCTTATCTCAATCTATCATCAAAAAGAGACTTATGGCATTGCAGTTGCGGATCTCTCTACTGGAGAATTTCAGGTAACTGAACTCACGGATTTTTCGAAACTCTGGGCAGAGATACACCGATTTTCACCAAAAGAATGTCTTTTTTCAGAGTCTTTTGAAGATAAAAAAATGTTTGAGCAGCTCAAGGTTGAACTGAAAGCAGTGGTCAATTTTTTGCCTGATTGGCGTTTTGACTTTGATACTGCTCGAACCGAACTCCTTGAACATTTTCGAACGATTTCGCTTGATGGGTTCGGATGCGAACATCTTCCTACTGCTATCTGCGCCGCTGGTGCACTCATCTATTATCTCCATGAAACGCAGAAGCAGGAAGTCGAACATATTCTCTCTCTTCATACCTACACCCTCTCAGATTTTATGGTACTGGATGCGGATACGCAGCGTAATCTTGAATTAACAGCTTCTATTCGCGATGGTTCTACAAAAGGTACGTTACTTGAAGTGCTTGATCAAACAGTTACTTCTATGGGAGGACGAAAGCTGCGGCAGTGCTTGTTGCAGCCGTTGTTAGATGAGAACGCAATTAAAGAACGTCTCAACGCAGTTGACGAACTTAAGACACAGATTAATCAACAAGAGGAATTGCGGGAAGCACTTGAGCAGATGTCCGATATAGAGCGTCTCATTACCCGCATCAGTCTCGGTTCAGTAAATGGGCGCGATCTACATTCACTCAAGGATTCCCTTCGTCTTATACCTTCTGTTAAGGAACAACTTCAAAATTGTCAAACATCACTTTTAACCTCTCTGAATACAGAATTAAATCCCATGACAACGTTAGCGGAATTGATTGAACATGGGATTCATCCAAACCCGCCTGCGACAATTCGTGAGGGGAGTGTGATTAGCGATGGTTATAATGCTGAACTGGATGAACTTCGACAAATTGTGGGACAAGGCAGAGAATGGATGGCTCAGCTGCAAGAAGAGGAACGAAAGCGGAGCGGGATCACATCACTTAAGGTTGGCTTTAACCAGGTTTTCGGTTACTATATTGAGGTGACGAAACCGAATCTCAACATGGTGCCTGAGCACTATATCCGTAAACAGACCTTGCGAAACTCCGAACGGTTTATCACACCTGAACTAAAAGAACAGGAAGCAAAAGTTTTGAACGCGGAAGATCGGATACAAACGCTTGAATATGAACTTTTCTGTGAAATTCGGGACGAGGTGGCGAAATCTACAGAGGAAATTCAGAAAATATCAGCAGTTATAGCGATGGTTGATGTCATCGCGAACTTTGCATATTGCGCATCAAAATACAACTATGTGAAACCTACTGTGGAGAACAGTGAGGAGATTATTATCCGCGATGGTCGGCATCCGGTAGTAGAACAGATATTCACGCAAGAAGGCTTTGTACCTAACGATACGATGCTTAACTGTGATGACGAACAACTCCACATCATCACGGGACCTAATATGAGCGGTAAAAGTACCTATTTGCGTCAGACCGCACTGATTACCTTGATGTCACAGATAGGGTGTTTTGTGCCAGCATCTGCAGCCAAAATTGGATTGGTAGACAGGATTTTCACGCGGGTCGGTGCATCGGACAATCTCGTGATGGGACAGAGTACTTTCCTTGTAGAGATGAATGAAACTGCGAATATCCTCAACAATGCGACTCGTAAGAGTCTCGTTATTTTGGATGAAGTTGGACGCGGCACGAGTACATTTGATGGTCTTAGTATTGCGTGGGCAGTTTCAGAGTATCTGTTAGATGAGAAAAAAATGGGTGCTAAAACGCTTTTTGCAACGCATTACCATGAGTTAGTAGAACTTGCAAGTAAGTACAAACGCGCGAAAAACTACAATGTTGCTGTCCATGAAGATGGAGAAAAGGTGACGTTCCTACGAAAAGTTGTACCCGGTGGTGCCGACCAGAGTTATGGGATTCATGTCGCTCGACTTGCGGGTTTACCGCACGCTGTGATTTCGCGTGCACAGCAAATTCTTGAAGTTCTTGAGCAACACAATTTAAGTGTTGAAGCAGATAGTGCAGCAGAAAAACCGCAGAAAACAACCCAGAAAATGCCGCGTCCAAAACGCCGTGTTACTCGAAAAACGCTACAGAAGGATTCGCTTCAGATGGCACTGTTCACTCCTAAAACACACCCGCTTGTGGAAGAGATCCGACAGATGGAACTTTCCCAAATGACACCTTTAGATGCAGTGAACATCCTTTATGATTTAAAAGCGAAGGCAGAAGAATCTTGATTTATTTTTTGGTGTCGTAGGTATAGAATCTGTTTCTGTAGGTTGGGTAGAGCGTAATGAAACCCAACACATGATTACACCGAAAGTGTTTTACATGTTGGGTTTCGCGACATTTATCTATATAACCTAAGTTGCTACGGACAAGATTTCAAGCTTGTAGACATTGCTTTTTACTGAAAAACAAGGATTTCCAGCTAATAAACCCCTCCTACAAGAGCATTCGCGATATAGGTAGCAACTTGGGTTATATAAATGGCCATTGAAACTTGATCTCTTACAACTCAGTCCAACCTACGACTACTACAGAAAATCTTGACGTTATAATGTTATGGACTTGCCACTCCGCGCACATTCATAAATAGCCATGTTAAGTGCAACAGAACGTCTGCCTTCATATCCATCAACTGCTGGTGCAGCATCATCGTGGATCACTCGTAAAACATCTTGAATAACATTACCGGGATAGGGTGGAAGTTCAATTTCCGGCTCTTTTCCTTCGGGGAACTGCCATACTTCTGGTCCAAGGCCAACGATTCCATGTTCACCGTGGATATGAATCATTGACACATTACCTCCAGGATAAGTTGTGGTAGTTAAGACGTGCCCCAGGGCACCGTTTTCAAATTCTAAAATTGCGGAGGTCATATCTTCGGTTTCGCAATTTTCGTGGTCGTAAACATCAAAGTGTGAACCGATAACTCTTTTGACGGGTCCCATAAACCAGAGCATTAGGTCAATATAGTGTACGCCTTGGTTCATGATAGAGCCGCCGCCATCAAATTCCCAAGTGCCATGCCAACCGACGTAGTAACTATCTGGGCGTTTCCATTTCATCCGTAGTTCGCACAGAAGAGGTCTACCTATAGCGCCTTGTTCCAGTGCAGTCTTGATTCGCCGATTATGTCCTCCGTATCGTTCCCCAAAGTCAACGAGTAGTTTGACGTTGTTGTCTTCACAAGTTTTGATGAGCGAATTACAATTTTCAACACTGACATCCATCGGTTTTGTGGTGATGACATGTTTTCCGCGGCGTGCTGCTTCCTCACCGAACTTTCCGTGGAGGCCGCTCGGGGTCATAATCATTGCCACATCAATATCGTCACGGTCGAACATTTCAAGTGCATCTTCGTGGCTTTCGCACCCGAATTTTTCTTCAGCAGCTTTACGTCGATCTTCTTTTAGGTCCGCAACAGCAACGAGTTCAGCACCGTCTGTACTATGAATTACACCTGAACGATTCATGCCCATACCTAAGCCGACAACACCGAAACGTAGATTATTAGCCATTAAAATTCTCCTAATAACGTGCCTTTCTCGGATTCTCCTGATGAAAGTACGCAAATAATTCTCACCGCCAGACAAAACTCAACGAAGGTCTGGCAAAAGTTCAAAACTAATTTTCAGTATTATAGCATATATACGTCCGATGCGATACAAAAAACTGATATTCCCAGGGCTATTTAGTTTTCGGTTTTTCTTCTATATTTTTCACGTTTCCATATAAACCATCTGTAGGTCCAAATCAACGCTGAATGCGCGCATGGCATTCAGCGGGTGTCGCAAGCTCTACCCATAGGCGTCAATTTAAGGATATACCTTCTTGTGGGAGGGTTAAAAACCCCTCCCACAAGAAGGTATATCCAGCATTTTTTCTTAAGTTGACAGTTATGGGTGTCGCAAGCTCTACCCGACGGACAATATAAACTTTCAGTAACACGCATTAACTAATAATTCTTAAAACTATAGTAAAACCTATAATTAATGGGACACTTCTGTAGCGCAACCTTTTAGTTTGCGTCTCATAAGGCACAAACTAAACCAAGACAAGTTTATCAAAGTGTCCCAATAATTTCAAAGTTCACTATAAATAACCCTGCTGATATTCCTTTCAAAGAAGTCAAAAGTGGTTCTGGTTATCTTAGTCAAAACGATATGCGGTTGCATTTCGGGTTAGGCGATGCTAAACAAATTAACTCAGTGACAGGCCGACGGCTGTGTGGACATGTTAAGACTTTGAGAAAAATGATGCGAATCAGATGCTTGTTATAGAGGGAAGTGGTCATTAAATTCGGTTAAAAAAATGGTCGCAAGATGCCTGCAAACCACATGCTTGACATTCTGGTGTTTTCTGACATACTCTCGCACCATGCCGAACAATCAAGGCGTGGTATTCGTTGAATAGTTCCACATCGTGTGGTAGGTTATCCATAAATAGCGCGCGGAGTCTTGCATAGTGAAAGTTTCCCTCAACCCATCCTAATCGACTCAGTAGTCTGTAAGTATAAGTATCAACGACAAAACTCGGTTTTTCTGCGGCATAAAGAATAATTGAATCCGCAGTTTCGGGACCAACACCGTAGATAGAGAGTAATTCTTCTCGCAATTCGGGAACGTTTTGCTTGAACATTACCTGCATCGGACGTTCGACAATATGTTCCACAAATGCACGCACCTTTTTCGTTTTCATTCGAAAATATCCAGAAGGTCGTAGTAGTTGTTCCAGTTCGTCTTGACTGATAGCGTGTATCTGTTCAGGTGTAAATGTATCTGCTGCCTTGAGGTTATCAATCGCTTTCACAACGTTACGCCATGCAGTCGCTTGCGTTAAGATAGCGCCAAGAGCAACTTCAAAAGGTGTATCTGCGGGCCACCACTTAAGCGTCCCGTGTTCCGTTTGGAGTTGATGATATAGGTCAAGCAGTTTTTTATTGAGATTCTCTTCACAAATGATTCGCATATCGGTATAATTTGTATAATTCCTAATTTAAGCTATAGTTTGGACAATTTTTTTCAACATGAATTGATATAAAAAATTGGTTTACCATTTATGTTACCAAACCAACACAAAACGTACAAAATAGAAACCTGCTTTGCTCCAGCGGAGCAATATGTTTATAGCCACTGATGAACCGGCATATCCGCTCCAGCGGAGGGATATGTGATTTCCAACACATAGCACTCCGCTGGAGCGCAAGAATGTGGCATACCGTTTTCTATAGACATAGCACTCCGCTGGAGTGCGGCATTTTTCGTGGAGTTCCGCTGATATGCAAAACTCGTAAAAAAATAGATTTTCCGTTGAAACTCAACTTTCTTGAGACAAGAATTGTCCAAACTATAGTCCTATTCAAACAGTGAGGATAAAATATGAACATTAGTTTTAGTATCGGTGTTGGCGGTGATGCGTGGAGTCTTGCTGAATGTGCAGCGTGGGCAAAAGCCAACGATTTTGACGCAATCCGTCCCTACACTACCGGGCTTTTTGAACCGAACCAGATTATACAATCAGGCGGCGAAGAAGTCAAGGAGATTTTGGCTGATACAGACATCTATCTCGCGGCTTTAACGGCACATGCTAACCTCTTAGACGATGATACAGAAAAACGAGAAAATGCTCGTGATATGTTGATGCACGCAATTGAAGCAGCACACATCCTTGAAATTCCAGTGGTAGTGACTTACGCGGGAAGCCCTGTCAGTTGGCATTTTTATGGACAATTTTCTTCCGAACCGGGTAATCCGGGTGATCGTTCCGCTGAACTCGTCGAACGATTCAAGGAGATGTGGTCACCTGTGGTTGGGTTCGCGGAAGAGAAAGGCGTAAGGCTCGCGTTGGATTGTGCTGTTCGTATGGGTAATATCGCTTGTAATCCAGAAATGTGGGAACGTATCCTTGATGCTGTGCCTTCTAACGCTCTTGGGTTATCTTGCGACCCATCGCACTGGCTATGGATGGGAATTTTGCCTGCTGAAGACGCTATCCGTATGTTTAGCGGGAAGTGGTATTATGCGGATGTTAAGGATTGCGAAATTAGTCCACGTATGCTTTTTAGGCAAGGTATTATCGGTAACTGGTGGTGGCAGTATCGGGTGCCGGGACGCGGACAATTAAACTGGGGAACGATTATAGGCGCGTTGCTGGAATCTGGGTACGATTATGTTCTCTGTGTCGAAAACGAAGACCGTGGGGCACCGGGGTTAGAAGGTTTTGCGATAGGTTGTAGGCATCTCCGCCAATTCTTGTCAAATTCTTGAGTGCCGTAATATGAACATGAGATTGAATGTTGGGACTTATAGTAAAATCTATAATTACTTGGACACTTTGAATCAACGCCAAATGCTCTTATGGCATTTGGCGGGTGCGGTTAGGAAACCGCACCATAGGTGTCAATTTAAGAAAAGTATTGTAATGTGAGTTTGATAAATCAGATTTTTGGACTCGGTGCGGTTAGGAAACCGCACCTACCGGGCTTATGAGAATAAGATTTTATGGAAAATGAAGTTCATATATCTATTATCAACTCACGTTATTGTAGGTTGGGTGGAGCGATAGCGTAACCCGCTGAATGCCAAAAGGGCATTCACAGCGTTGATTTGAACATGGTAAGTAGGCACGCTCCGCGGGTTTTCGTCCACAAGCAATAGAATCACGGCACACGGCATGTGCCTACTACTATGCATTACACTTCTAAACCGCACCTACCAGGGATGTGCACATATTTTTAGATTTTACTATAATAACCCAAGTTGCTACCTATATCGCGAATGCTCTTGTAGGAGGGGTTTCTAACCCCGATTTAGAAAAGAAAGCAATGTCTGCAAGCTTGAAATCTTGTCCGTAGCAACTTAGGTTATAATATTAGGCTTGCAAACCCTCCTACAAAAATAGTAAAGGGCAGTGCTATAAAGCACTGCCCTTTACTATTTAATAATGATAGATTAGATAGCAACCACTATTATGGTTACTAAACGGATATGGTGTTACTTAGCACTTTTTAAGCTGCCCCAAGTAGTGACGAGTTTACCTTTAGCTTCAACAGGAGTGCCCAAATCAGCAGGCGTTTTATAGGCAGCTTCTACTTCACCTCGAATACCGAAGTGCATGCCCCAGCCGCCGCCAGCGTCACTGACTTTGACCAGCAACAAGTTGTCACCTTGTATCAGATTAACTGTAAACTCCTCTTGCCATCTGGATCTTCCACGGTTAACCGCGTTAGTGAGAACAACTTCACCATTAAGCCAGACTTTGATAGAATCATCGCTTCCAGCAAGCAATGTGACTTCCTTAGTTTCGTCAGCAACAAGTGTAAGGAGTCCATAAGCTGCTATGTGGTCCAAAGCACCTTCTTCTATTCCTGCTTCATTAACAAGCGTATTGAGGTCACCGTTTTCAGGCAGATCAGCGAGGGTCCAATCGTAATCGCCGACACTGTCCCCTTCAGATGCTCCAATTGTAGCTATCATCTCTTCGGTAACTACATCCTTGCTTGCAGCTGCCAGTAAATCAACGTCGGTGGCAGCTGCTCCACCCTGTCCTTCTTCAGCTTTAGCGATCATCCAAAGCCAATTTGTGTAAATATCTACTACAGGAACATACGGGGTTTCAAGGATACCTACGTGCATGCCCCATCCACCACCAGCTTCACTGATTTTGACCATCAAAAAGTTGTCGCCTTGTTTCAGACTAATTCCGAACTCATCTTGCCACATGCCACGTCCACGGTTAACAGCATTGGTAAAAACGACTTCACCATTCAGCCAGACTTTGATGGAATCATCACTACCGGTTTTCATTGTCGCCTCTTGTGCCTTATCATCCAATGCACCTTCTGCCATTCCCGTTTCATTGACAACAGCATTGATGTCCCCGTTTTCGGGCAATTCAGCGAGTGTCCACTTATAATCCCCAACAGTGTCACCCTCTTTTGCGCCACTTTTAGCCACCATTTCTTCAGTAATTTTATTATCGCTTGCAACTGCAAGTGAATCGATATCGGTAGAAGCTGCTCCACCCTGTCCCGCTTCGGTTGGTGCGATAATCCAAAGCCATGGACCGAGAATTTGATCTTGCGCATCAGCAGTGCGTGGCATAACTGAAAGAATCATCAGAAACGCTAAACCTAATACAAATAATTTCCTGTACATGAAAAACCTCCATTTAATTTTGTTAACAAAATAAAGCAGTAACATTTAACGTCATTTATCCTTAGAACGTCAATTTCTGATTTATTTTAAAGGATAAACGTTTATTTCACAATTAGTTTAACAAAAACTCGTAATTAAGTCAAACTTAAAAACCCATAAATAATTATACTACAATCAAATTAAAGGGTTTATACTATAACATTTCCTATAAAAATTCTCTTTGAATGAAGAGAAAACCGAAACACTATTTTGTGAGATATCAGGTCAGAATTACCGGATATTCTTAATTTGTGCCCATTGCGTTGTTAATTTGCCAGCGGGTTCAACAGGTAGAATAGCGTTAATCTCAGCAAGTTCATAGTCGCCACCTACGCCGAAGTGCATACCCCATCCACCAGTACGTTCGCTGACCTTTATCATGATCAAATTGTTTCCCTTTTTTAGATCAACCTTTAAATGATCTTGGAAGGTGTTGTCATTGCCGCGTCCACGGTTTGTTGCGTTGGTATGAACGACTTCGCCGTTAACCCAGACCTTAACTGAGTCATCACTGCTGACACCCATCGCTACGTTTGCTTGTGCTCTTTTCGTTCTAAGGACTATTAACGCATAAGATGTTATGTCATCTAACGCGCCCGCTTCCAAACCTACGTTATTAACAAGAACATTAATGTCTCCGTTATTAGCAAGTGTGCCAGGTGTCCACTCATAATCTCCAACCTCATTTCCTTCTCTCGCACCGTTTTTGGCGACTTCCTCTTCGGTGACTTCGCCATTGCTGACTTCATCAAGTGAATCAATATTGGTGGAACCAGCACCGCCTTGTCCACCGGCAGTTTTAGCAATCATCCAGAGATACGGACCAAGTATTTTTTGCTGAGCCTCAGCAGTCAGCGTCATCACCGAAAGACTCATCAGACAAACTAATCCTATTATACACAATTTCCTGAACATTGTATATAACCTCCTACATAATTTTGTAGTAATTCTTAGTATTTGATAATAATATGTAAATAATAATACATTTTAGGCTATTTTAGCAGAATGATAAAAAAAGTCAACATTTTTCTAAAAAAATTTGTCAATCTATAATAGTAGATTTTGGAATTACTTGGACACTCTGCACCAGCGAGGTTAGGAAACCTCGCCTACCAGTGTTAATGTCCGAGGCGCAATGAATTGCGCGACTGCAAACACCACAAATGCTAAGAAATGTTCACTTAATTTTACGACTTGTGCCAGTTAAGTGAAAGTTTTGTTGTTTTTCACAATTGTTCATATTTTGGAATCAACGCCAAATACGCT
>JAGWBU010000144.1 GCA_021295735.1 Candidatus Poribacteria bacterium
AGGGTGGACATCAATCGCTACTTGGGCACGCTCACAACCAGCACTCGCAAAAGCACTCGGTTTCACAAAGAAGATAACGCCTTGTGCTTCAACTATCCATAATCTATTGAAAAAGTTAGATGTTGAGGCATTAGAAGAAACTCTAACAAAATGGGTAAACACCGTGTTAGAAAGTCGTCCCGATTTGACAGGATGCCTCTCCTGTCCGATGCGGTGCTATACCACAAGTCATGGCAGCAATGCGTAATACAGCATTATCGGTAGGACGATTTGCAGGGTATACAGCTATCTCTGATACAATCAAATATCTCGCTTCAAAACAAGAATTTATAAAACTGAATAACCCTGGCTTTGCGGCAATAGGTGTATAAAGTTTCTGACAATTTCTGAATCGCGGATTACGTGAAGTTCGCGGATTTAGGGTGATGTCGCGAGTTGGAGTTCACTCCTACAGAAGAATCAGATTTACAAAACCCATAAGGGTGCTTCACGACAATTGAATGCCTCTGTAGAAACCCATTTTTCATTTGACATCCTTCCTATCTTTTGCTAAACTAAACGAGTTTATTGTAGGGCGTAAGCATAATGACGCTTAAGGGGCAGACTTACAAACGTTTTGCATCAACTTGGCCGTAACTTTAACGAAACCCGTCAACGAAAGGATAGGTTCGTTTAATCTATTGAAACAGTTAAAACAGACCCTCATTCTTCCGGTTGGTGTCCTGCTGAGCCTTTTTATCTTAGCCGAAGTTAATTATCCGTTGCTAAGACCGCAGTCATCGTTAGCACTCTTCGCGATGTTGGGGTTAATAGTCGTATTTTTGAAGTATCCACTCCATCCTCGCTTCGTGGATGACCGATTTTGTCAGATTCTTGATTTTGTGCTCGTGGGCAGTGTTATCATCTGTTTCGGCTATGTTGCAATCCAAACTGAACCCATTTTTGAAAAGTTTTGGTTGAACGGTGTATTTCTCGGTGAACGTGCGTCAGCAGAACATCTATTGGATTATTTCATCGGTGGGTTCGGACTCATGTTAATACTTGAGGCATCCCGTCGAGCGATTGGTGTAACCCTACCATTGCTCGCTATTGCGTTCCTTCTCTATGCAAGTTTCGGTCAGTTCCTGCCCAGTTGGTTATTTCAACATCGCGGGTATTCCTTGTCGCGCATTATAAGTAAAACATATCTACACGGTGGTGTATTCGGTGTTGCACTGCGAGTAATGTTTACCTATGTATTTCTGTTTGTATTGTTTGGCACTTTCCTTGAACGGACAGGAGCAACAGGCTATATTTTGAATTTGGCCAGACGAATTTTTGGAAGGAGCATAGGAAGCCCGGCAAAGGTAGCAGTGATTGGTAGTGGATTGATGGGATCACTTTCCGGCTCCGCAGTTGCGAACACAGCAACAACCGGAACGTTCACGATTCCGTTAATGCGGAGTGTAGGTTTTAAACCAACAATAGCGGGCGGAATAGAAGCAGCAGCAAGTTCAGGTGGGGCATTAGTCCCGCCAATTATGGGTGCAGCTGCCTACATGATGTTAGAAATCGTTGAGCCATCTGTCACCTATCTTGAAATTATCAAAGCAGCGTTACTTCCTGCAATTCTCTATTATACCGCGCTGTTATTCATCGTTCATTTTTATGCGAAGCGAATCGGCAACACAATGCCGGATCACTCCGAGCAAGATGCAGGCAAAGATCACAACACCATCCAAGATAACTCCCCAGTAGAAAAACTTCCCAAGATGCAAGGCGTAGTTTTCTTTGCGGCGTTTTTTACATTGGTCGCATTTCTATTGATGGGTTCTACACCATTTCGCGCTGTGAGTTGGAGTCTGCTTATTGTACTGATTGTAAGTCTATTTCATCCCAAAACCCGTGTCGGGATTTCTGGAATATTGAAATCCATGGAAAACGCTGCACATAGCGGTGTGTCCCTGATAGCAGCCGCTTCTTGTGTCGGAATTATCTTAGGCGTGGTTGACCTGACCGCTGTGGGTACTGAGATGGCTTCAGCCCTGTTACCTCTTGCGGAAACTAATTTAATACTTGCACTTTTGGCGTTGATGGTCTCTACAATTATATTGGGAATGGGACTTCCCTCCTCAGTCTGTTATCTGTTGGTGGCGATTTTAGTGGGACCGGTGATTGTAGACTTAGGAATAGTGACACTTGCGGTACATTTTTTTATTTTTTATTTTGGAATGATGTCGATGGTCACACCACCTGTTGCGTTGGCAGCTTATACTGCTGCTGCAATTGCAAATACCAGCATAATGCGCACAGCATTCGCTGCTTTTCGGTTTGCGCTCGTTGGCTTTGCGTTGCCTTATGCCTTTGTGCTGCGTCCAGAACTTCTCTGGCTCAGTGCGGATGGTGGAAACCCCGAAATATGGGTTGTTATACTTAATCTGTCATTGACATTCGTTGGGACTGTCATCTTTGCATCAAGCATAGTAGGATACGCCTTCACGGAAATCCCTCTGTGGGAACGCGGTATAATGTTTATTGCGGTAGTAATCCTATTTTTTATACCTACAAAATTGGGGCTCATCTGGATTCATGTAATAGCAATACTTGCAGGTAGTTTGGTCTTTTACTATAATTGGCGAAAACGGGAGGCGAGTCATGAAAACTATGCTTAAACCTGTCCTCTATAGTTTGATAGTACTGCTATTCATTCTCCACAACGATTTCTGGTTTTGGGAAACACCTCAAATTGTTTTAGGACTGCCGGTAGGATTGCTTTATCACATCTTGTTCTGCCTCGCTGCATCCCTGCTTATGTTCTCCTTAGTCAAATTCGTATGGAGGGAAAAATGATCCTGACGGTTATTATAATCTATTTGGCTTTGGTACTGAGTATAGGTATTCTAAGTCATAAGTTTTTCCAAAATACTGGTGAAGATTACTTTGTGGCGAGTCGGAACATTAATTGGTTTATGCTGTTGATGTCTCTCTTCGGAACACACATGACAGCATTTTCTATTCTTGGCGCGTCCGGTGAAGCTTACGATAGAGGGATTGGCGTTTTTGCATTAATGGCATCCTCTTCAGCTATCGTCGTACCGTGTGTGTTTCTCTTTATCGGAACCCGATTATGGCGACTCGGGAAACGGTTTGGATATATGACGCAGGTGCAATACTTCCGAGACCGCTGGGAATCAAACGGCTTGGGATTACTACTCTTCATTGTGCTGGTGTTACTTCTCATACCGTATTTACTCATTGGCGTAATGGGTGGTGGAGATACGTTAGCAAAAATAACGGAAAACACAATCCCGCAGTGGTTAGGTGGACTACTGATTTGTGTTGTTGTTCTCTGCTATGTAACTTATAGTGGCATGCGTGGCACAGCATGGGTTAACACGTTCCAGACGTTGATTTTCATGATACTTGGTGGTGTCACCTTTGTAGTGATTATAAATCGCATGGGCGGATTTTCCAGTGCGCTTTCAAAAGTTGACCCAAGCTTATTGATGCAGGCTGACCATATTAAGCCGTTAGAACTTTTGACATACACCTGTATTCCGCTCTCTGTTGGTATGTTTCCGCATATATTTTCACATTGCCTGACTGCGAAAGATGTTGGGACGTTCCGCTATCCGATTATCTTTTATCCGATTTGTATTGCAATCGTGTGGGTTCCGAGTGTACTGCTTGGAATATTAGGCAATGTAGATTTTCCCAGCTTAAAGGGGCCAGAAGTTAACACAGTACTAATCCAGATGATTCGCCAGCATGCGCCAGGTGTTTTGGCTGGTTTTTTAGGAGCAGGTGTCTTTGCTGCAATTATGTCGTCCCTTGATTCACAATCGCTTTCCCTCGGGAGCATGTTTACACACGACATTGTTCGTCCGTACCTTAGAAAACGTGGACAAGAACAGATGTCCGAAAAACAACAGGTATGGTATGGACGTTTATTTGTGATTGGTATCCTTAGCATAACCTATATCATTTCTCTAATTGCTACACCGAGTATCTTTAAGCTTGCAATTTGGTCTTTCACAGGTTTCTCAGGACTCTTTCCGATTGTAGTTGCTGCACTGTTTTGGAAACGCAGTACAAAACTTGGTGTATTCACATCAATCATCAGCGTAATTCTATTATGGCTGTCCTTCTTTTTACAGAATTGGCAAATTTCTGGATATACTGTTGGCGGAACCGGAATTATGCCTGTTGCTGTAATTATCTTTGTTTCTTCATTAACTTTGATAATTGTTTCTCTACTCACAAAACCGCCATCATCAGATACTATTGAAAAGTTTTTCACCAATTAATAACTTAAGGGAGATTTGCGAGTTTATATTTATTAATCTTGGCGAAAAGTTAAAACATGAAAGTAGCATATATCACAGCTGGGGCTGCAGGAATGTATTGCGGCACTTGCATCCATGACAATTCTGTCGCAACAGCGCTAAAAAAGCAGGGGCATAATGTTGCATTAATTCCAACATATACCCCGACCAGAACAGATGAAGAAAATGTAAGTTTGAACCGCATCTTTTACGGAGGGATTAATGTATATCTCCAACAAAAACTTGCACTCTTTCGACATACGCCGTGGGCGTTAGATAGAATATTAGATAATCCATCACTGTTAAACGGGTTATCGCGGTTCAGTGCTTCAACAGATGCACGAGATTTGGGTCAATTAACAGTTTCAATGTTGAGTGCAGAACAGGGAAAACAGAAGAAAGAATTGGCGAAGTTGGTCAAGTGGCTTAGAGAAGACAACGAACCGGATATCGTCTATTTAACTAATTCCATGCTTGTAGGTTTCGCGAGAGAAATTAAAAATGCGTTGAATGTTCCGGTTGTCTGCGCGCTCCAAGGTGAAGACATCTTTTTGCGAGACCTGATTGATCCTTACAAAGCTAAAGCTTTAACCCTATTGGCGGAGCGTGCCATAGACGCAGATGGTTTTGTGGCGCCATGCTATTATTATGCTCAATTTATGGCAGAAGAATATCTAAAAGTACCTGTTGATAAGATTGATGTGGTCCCGCTCGGTTTGAACTTGGAAGGACACGGAAATTCAATTGAAAGACCAGAGCCTCCACCCTTCAATATCGGTTATCTGGCGCGTATCTGTCCCGAAAAAGGGTTACATATTTTAGTTAGTGCGTTCTACACACTGACAAAAGAGTTAGGGGCAGATAACGTTAAACTACATGTCGCAGGGTATCTTGGTAAAAAAGATGAACTGTATTTTGAGGAGTTGGTTAATCAAATTCATGCTTGGGGTCTGCAAGATAGTTTTGTGCATCACGGCGAAGTGACACGTTCGGAAAAGATAGATTTCCTTAACCGTCTCCATGTTTTCTCTGTACCAACAGTTTACCGTGAATCGAAAGGTCTATCCATATTAGAAGCACTTGCAAATGGGGTGCCAGTAGTGCAACCTCAACACGGATCATTTCCAGAAATGGTTAAGGCAACCGAAGGTGGGATTTTGGTGGAACCCGAATCTTCAGAAGCTGTGGCTGAAGGCATATTGCAATTATTCCGAGATCCTTCAAAACGCAAGCAATTAGGTGCAGCAGGAAAGACAAATGTGCATCAAAAGCTCAGCGACGAAATTATAGCGCAGCAACTCATGAAAGTATTTGAAAAATATCTTTAGAAAATTGTAGGTATTTATCACTATTTTGAACGATATTAAGTACTTTGTTGATAAAGGAAAGGAGATAAATTATGGTTAAAACGTGGATTGTTTTTGTTGTTATGACCGTTGCATCTTGGGGACTCTACGGAGTTTTTCTGCATAAAGGTCAGTTGTCTATGGCAGATGCTGTGCATGGGCGTTACAAAGCGTTCCTTTTTGTCGGTCTTGCATATCTTTTGGTAGCTGTCATCGGTTCTGCCGTAATGCTTATGGTAAATGGCGCTGAATGGTCTTTTACAGAGAAGGGGGTATCTTGGTCTTTTCTCGCAGGGGTTGTCGGTGCGATCGGTGCTTTTGGTGTTTTGCTTGCTTTCGGTGCGAAAGGCAGACCCGCTGTTGTGATGTCCATTGTTTTCGCTGGCGCGCCAATTGTAAATGCTATTGTCGCGACACTTTCACATCCACCTGAAGGTGGCTGGGGTGCTATCCGTTGGCAATTTGTTCTCGGCATTTTGCTTGCAGCGGCCGGCGGTTGCTTAGTGACATTTTTCAAACCTGGGTCTTAGTAAAAAAAGGTTTACCACTGACATCACTCAACTGTAGGGAAAAATCTTGCCAAGGTAATGTTTGCAGGATTTATTGGTACATCTGAAATCCTGCAATTTTAATTTTAGTTTCGCATCTTCCATTAAATTGCGTAAAACACTATCCTTTTCGGACTATAATGTCTCTAATATATTAGGAAAAGGAGAAATTGTTTCATGAGCGTAGAAGAATTGAAAGATGCGGAAGACGCGGAGCTGATAATTGCGGTGCTGGCAGGCAATCTCAAAGCATTTGATGAATTGGTTTTACGGTATCAGCGGGCGATGCTAACAGTGGCACAACACATCGTCCGGAATCCAACGGAAGCAGAAGATATTGTCCAAGACGCTTTTCTCCTCGCTTTTGAAGCGTTACCTCAACTTGACAATCTGAATAGATTTGGTGCATGGTTGCATTCAATTACACGGAATCGTGCCCTGCGATTCATGAGACGCGCCAATAGGTTTCAATTTCACGAAGATATAGACGCGGAATTGCAAGTGGAAGCCGATCCTGCTTCTTCCGACCCAGCACAGATTCTGGTTCAGGAATCCACACATGAAGCAATCAGAGATACAATTGATGCCTTACCCACTGAATTTCAGGAGGTTATCAAACTCTATTACTGGGCAGATATGCCACAGAAACGAATTGCAGAATTTCTGTCGCTACCGTTAACAACGGTAAAATGGCGACTACACAAAGCAAAAGATTTGCTAAAATCACTTTTAGAAAAACGAGGATATGGAGAGATATTATAATTTAAGGCGACTCAGCAGTTTGAAACTGATCGGTAGATTCGCATCCAAACCTGATCTAATACCAAATTCATTTGATTCATCGTCTTTACATACCGCTCCGCTGGAGCGGAAGACAGAAAACTCCACGTGCTATAGAAAAAACACTGGAAAAACAAGACGAATTCCGTTAATTTGGTATAAGACAGACAAATTGAACGCAACATTGAGAGGTATCACACATGGAACAAGAACGACAAAACGAAATTCGAGGACTCTTCCAGATATTAGAGCAGACAGCAGAAATAGCAGAAGATGCAATATTGACACAAGCATATAAGGATGGAGAAAGCCGATGCGTCTCCCAATTTAATAAGGTCTTGGAACGTTTGACTGAGATAGACGCAGTGCCCATGGGACTCTTTGAGCCATTACAAGAAAATGTATCCTTTAGTGAAATTAGTATCGCCTGCCACCACCTCGCAGCTTATCTCAGCGAAGGATTGGGAATATCATCTGATCTAAAAAATATGATGACCAACATTCTTGGCAAAAAATTTATTGAAAACATTGGCGGAGAATTAAAGGAAGGGAAGATAGGTGTTTTAATACGTAAATCTATGCCAGACTTCTTGACACAAACTATCTTAGATGACATAGAAGAATCGTTCAAGGTAAGTCCTGATGGAAAACTGACTCTTGATACAGACATTGGGACAATTGACGTTCAGACAGCAGAAAGTGAAGTCATCAACGTCATCGTTCGGCGCGCTGCTCAGTTGAAAGCCGATAGACACGCTGCTGATATTCTTAAAGATTTCCACGTAACCTTTGACGAAAAAGAAAAAGAACTTCATATCAACGCAAAGTTCAAAGATCGGAAAAGAAATTGGAAAAATATCGCCGACCGTTTAGATATCCATTTTGAAATTACAGTGCCACAAACCGGTTACGATGTTTCTTTAAAAACTGCAGGTGGGAATATTTCTGTTACCGATATGAACGGAATAGTTCAGAGCATAACAGGTAAAGGTGAACTTCAGTTTGAAAATGTTACAGGTTCTGTTTTTGGACACACTGGTTTTGGAAACGTCAAGTTGACTAAATGTAATAGTGATGTTCGTATTGAATCATCAGGAGGCAACATTGAAGTAAACGGTAACATTGGTCGAGTTGACATGATCACATCAGGGGGAAATGTGCGATGTGCCGATGTTTTTGGTCCAATTTCTGCTGAAACATCTGGTGGCACCATTAAGCTAATCCGCTGCAAAGGTGGCGCAATAGTAGAAACTTCAGGTGGTAATATACATCTGGAAAACGACGGCCCTGTTACGGCTAAAACCGTAGGAGGTTCTATCGTTGCCATGACACTGGAACAGCTCCAAGATGATTGGACTTTAGAGTCATCCGGTGGTGATATCGCTGTCTCTTTGATTTCGGAGATTTTAACGAAGCTTGATGCCAGAAGTATCGGTGGCAACATTACATCCGAACTCCCGGTTATTAGAGTCGGTCGAGATTCCGCCAAAGAATGGCAATTGCAAGGGATTATTAACGGAGATGGTCCTCTCCTCACACTTCGTAGCGTTGGAGGGGATATTAACCTAAAATGTAGTGATGTGGACAACAATAGATAATAGATGTTGAAAAAGAAGATAAGTTTTAATATTTCCTAATCGCAATCCTTCCTTATGAGCGCAGCCCTGCCATCCTTAATGTCTGAACCGTGATTTACAAGATTATAGGATTTTCAAGATTGTTGGGTAGAGCGCAGCGAAACCCAAATCAACCGTCTTGGAAGAATAAAGAGTTGGGTTTCACTTATTTTTCGGAAATATCAATCTCAAATGGATCATGAACCTTTCTTTAGCATCTGCTTTTATTGTGGGTTTCCGTTCTACCCAACCTACAGCGTTTATTTGTAAATCCTGGTTCAGACAACTGACTGAATACTTACACATCCTTATCAGGACTTACGCAATAGGTTCAAAATTCCACCGATAAGGAGGAATTAAGGGGTTAAAAACGCCTTAATAACTATACCTGCTTATATTAAATTCGCTTGCTAATAATTATGCAATTTGCTATAATCCTTATTTAAAATTTGACACAACTGGCCGCCACTATACCTAAAGTAGCGCGTCCAGATTAATTCAAAAGGAGTAGTTATAGAAATGAAATACTTATGTTCAGGGGCAGTCCTTGTTCTAATGCTAATAATGATTTGCGCCCCTTTACCTGTCAATGCGCAAAAATCTTTAACTATTGTTTGGGCAGAATGGGACCCAGCAAATTATTTGCAGGAACTGTCTAAGGACTTTACCGCCGAAACAGGCATAACTGTTGATGTTGTACAGATTCCGTGGGGTAATTTTCAGGATAAGGTGTTCACAGCGTTCGTTGGCAAGAGCGACCTCTATGACATTGTAATCGGTGATAGCCAATGGCTCGGTAGGAATTCTGTTGGAGGACACTACATTGACATGACCGATTGGATTAAAAAGAATATAGATGTTGATTCAATTTACGGCCCCGCTATGACCGCCTTTGCAGAATATCCGAAAGGGAGTGCTAATTATTGGGCACTTCCAGCTGAAGTAGATGCTGCAGGTTATGTTTATCGGAAAGACCTCTTTGAGGATCCGGAAGAAATGAAGGCTTTCCAAGCAAAGTACGGTTATCCTCTTGCCCCTCCGAAGACATATAGCCAACTCCGCGATATAGCCGAATTCTTTACGCGTCCTGATCAAGACCTATACGGTATTGCGACTTGGTACAGCAAAGAATATGACGGAATTACGATGGGATTCCAACAAGTCATGTGGAGTTTTGGTGCCTCTTATGGAAACCCGGACGAATATAAAGTTAAAGGACACATCAATAGTAAAGACGCTGTCAAAGCGCTTGAATTTTACACAGATTTGCTCAAATTCGCACCACCAGATGCCCCTAACTACTATTGGCAAGAAACCTTAAACGCCTACATTTCTGGTAAGGTTGCGATGGCAATGAACTATTTTGCATTTTTCCCCGGTATTGTTAACCCCGATACTAATCCAATTTCTCATGACAAGAGCGGATTCTTTATTGCTCCTGCTGGTCCAAAAGGAGACCACTATATTAGTATAGGTGGACAAGGGATGTCCATTTCTGCATATTCTAAGAATCAGGACATCGCCAAACAATATATGAAATGGTTTATGCAGAAACCCGTGCAAGAAAAGTGGGCAAAATTGGGTGGATTCACACCGCACAAAGAGGTATTACAATCTGATACCTTCAAAAATGCGACACCTTTTAACGAAGCGTTTGCGGAGAGTTTCCCTTATCTTCGTGATTTCTGGGCAGTGCCGGAATACGCTGAACTGTTAGAGGTGTGTCAGACAAATTGGAGTGAAGCTATCTCTAAGATCAAATCTGCAACGGATGCCCTCAATACTATCGCACGCAAACATGAGGAAATCTTTGAGGATGCAGGCTACTATGACTAAGTTAATTGTAGGCTTATAACTATAGTAAGCTTTAGAATTAACGGGACATTTTGAGATGTGAATCAACGCCAAATGCGCGTTTGGCATTTGGCGGGAGGGTGAGTTCCGTCGCGATTCGGAGATCGCTCCTACAGAAAATATGTCCCTTTATTTTTCAAGTTCACTATAATTTGGATTCTTGGGTGAGCGCGCTTTGTTAGCGCGCTTTTCCACCATGCACGTACAATCGTTCAGTCAATTAGACATTTCCAATACGCTCACCTATTAAATTACCTAATTATGGTAGATTTCTGAATTATTTATACACTTTACACCAGCGAGGTTAGGAAACCTCGTCTACCCAAGGGTGAAAGTGTCTATTTATTTTTATAAATCACCATAATTTGAAGTTTCATTGGAGATATAACGGGCTGCTGCTTTAGTGCCTGCAAAGTATCACGGACGAAACAAAAAAGAATATGCAGACTAACCGTTTCTCTCGTGGAATGAGCGACTACCAACTTAAGATGGCATTCATCATGCCGACGATGATTTTGCTCATCTTGATGAACATCTTTCCTCTCTTGTGGTCGCTCTATTTGAGTTTCCATCGCTACAAAGCGTCCATGCCAACAGCCCCCAAATTTATCGGTGCGCGTAATTACGCGCGACTCCTCAGTGACCCAGAAATATGGGGTTATTTCCGGACCACCGCCTACTTTGTAATTTTAGCGGTAACTGCTCAATTTTTTATTGGGTTTGGACTCGCTCTCTTACTGAATCGCCAATTCCGTGCAAAAGGATTTGTCACAACGCTACTCCTACTCCCGATGATGTTATCTCCTGTAGTAGTCGGGCTTTTTTGGCGGTTTATCCTTGCCTCGGACAATTCAGGATTGTTAAACTATTTTCTTAGTCCTATCCTCAAATCACCCATCGGATGGACGACAGACCCTAAAGTAGCGATGTTGGCTGTTGTCATTGTTGATACATGGATGTGGTCACCCTTTATGATGTTGATTGCGTTAGCAGGATTGAGTGCTGTCCCAAAATACCTCTATGAAGCTGCCGATGTGGACAGAGCCTCAGCATGGTTCAAATTCAGATGGATTACGCTACCTTTAGTTTCTCCGCTATTGCTTATTGCGCTACTGTTCAGGACTATGGATGCCTTTAAGATGTTTGACATCGTCTATGTGCTAACACGCGAAGGTGGTCCTGGTACTGTCACCGAAACTGTTTCAATGAACCTATATAAACTTGCATTTCGGAACTTTAACACTGGAAAAGCATGTGCTATGGCATATATTCTGCTGATTATTATTGTTGCGCTTAGCAATATCTATGTAAAATACCTAAATCGTGTAAAGGGGGAAGCATAATACGTTATGGCAAACTTTCCAAAATGGAAAAAGGTTGGATTCTTCCTTATATCTTTGTTAGTCCGGTTCCGTTCCTTCATCGTATCCAATAGATCTAAGATTGTATTTTTCATAATTATGGTGTTAATTTTCATCACGGTTATCGTATATGTGCTTCCTATTTACTGGATCTTAGTAACTTCGCTCAAATCACCGGGAGATATTAACACCAAAATTCCAAAGTTCTTTTTTAATATTTCATTGGAAAACTATAGAAAGTTACTACCGACAGAAAATGTGCCGAGTGTAACCTATCTTTTAATAGCACAGACATTTGGGGGGATACTTCTGTTTGCCCTATTTTCATTAGCAAAACCTATAATGTCTCGTGCCGTACTGATGCGAAACATCGGTTTGATATGCAATATTATCTTTGTCCTAACATGTCTCTACGGTTTTTTCAGCACGCAGCCAATCCCGAGTCGATCACAAACAGATGTCCGTTTTCACTTTTTCACACTGATAGTTTGTGACATAGTAGCCTATCTCCTGTTTGTTCCTTGGAGAAAAAAGATCTCTGCAGCAAACAACAGTTCTGGTGGCAATTTGCCTATTGACAAAAAAGAACTTTTCGCATTTGTCATAACAATCATTTTAGCCACAATTGGTATTTGCATTGCTCTTGCAAATGGCGGGTCAAAGTATTTCTACCAGTTGCTCAACAGCATTATCATCGGTGGAGGCAGTACTGTCCTTGCTGTAGGGTTAGGCACACTTTCTGCGTATGCTTTCTCTCGATTCAATATTGCTGGCAAGGATGATCTGCTCTTTTTTATTTTGAGTACCCGGATGCTTCCTCCGGTTGTCGTCGTAATTCCTATCTATCTGATGTATGCATGGCTTGGGCTACGAGATACACATTTCGGTTTGATACTGCTATACACAACTTTCAACGTTTCATTTGCTGTTTGGCTTATGAAAGGGTTTATTGATGAAATCCCAAGGGAGTATGAAGACGCAGCTCTCGTTGATGGATATACACGTTTTCAGACCTTCTTGAAAGTTGTTCTACCGCAATCTGTCACAGGGATTGCAGCAACTGCAGTATTTTGTCTTATTACCGCGTGGAACGAGTTCGCATTTGCACTTGTCCTTACCGAAACTGGCGGAAGAGCTGTGACAGCACCACCCTCTATTACAAGTGCTACTGGCTCGGCAGGCATGGATTGGGGTAAAATTGCAGCGTCAACATTCGTTTTTTTACTGCCAGTCGCGATTTTTACCTTTTTGATGCGAAGTCATCTACTGCGCGGTGTCACTTTCGGTGCTGTAAAAAAATAATTGATTATCTCACCATACTTATTGTAAAATTTTATAATATACGACCATCTCCTATTGGGGTGTAGTTTTACACCACTAAATCAATCTAATCTGCAACGCACAATAATTGTGCCACTGCAAACACTGTATATTCTAAATCAGGCGGACAAAGCCCTCCTACGATTTGTGAAACTCATCAGCATATAAATTTTATGGGTTATTATCAATCTAACTTGTGTTAATTTGCTGTCCTCAGATATTTTAGATGAAAATGTGTGTCCAAAATAGGTTAAAACGGAGGAAATAGATGGCTCAAAAGAAAAAAAGAACCAAAACAAAAATGCCGATAGAAGAATGTTCATTGGAAATGCAGGCACATATTCATCAACTTGGCTTATCTACGGTTGAAGATTATAGAGTTTGGTGTCGTAAGCATAATTTCAGTCGGGGATTGGACAAAAATTCACGACAACTCCGAAACGAATTGGATCTCGTAACTACAATTAAAGCTTCTAAAATAATGGCGAATGAGAAGAAAACGCGCAACTTGAAAGAGATTATTCCAAAGATATATGATGGTAAATTGCAGCGTGAAGAAATAAGAAATCCAGTTGCGAAAGAGATTACGCTTGCATTTGAGAGGAGTAATTCTCGGAAAGTCCTACTTCATCTCTTATTGTACCTTGGGGAAAATTCGGATCTTTTAAAAGATACTTCCTATATTAGGGGTGTTGAGACTATAGCGAATCACGCTGAAAGTTGGATTCGTCCTATTGAGACGTGGCAGGTTAAAAGACATAATCGAGATCGGCAGTTTTCTGAACTTCTTCGCCACTTATTTGTGGCTTATGATATCCCGTCGTTCATGGATCGTGTTTGGTTTACTGAAAACGAAATGCATCAGAATTGGTATAAGCATATCGGGAGTGGCCAGAACATTCGAACCGCACCAGATATACCTGTGTCGCTCACAAAAAAGATGGCGCACCATTTCCTCAGAGCACCTAAACAGTATACCGTTGAGGAAGCACTCCGCTGGGGACAAGTGCACGCACTCGGAGGCGATAAAAGGTTAATGGATGCACTTCGCGGGACAATCCTCACCAGAAATTTCAGAAACGATGATTTCTGGCTGAATGTTATCCGCTTCTTTATTGCAAATCCGATGTTAGACGTTAGTCATGTGCATCCGATTATTGACTATATTTGGAATCAGAAATTCGAAAATCAACGGGTATTTGTTGAGAGGGGTATCGCGGAAGAAATTGGACCAGCACAACCCAACTTCAGCATGAGAGGAAGAACACCTGAGACATTGCTCCATCAAGTGAACGAATGGCATCGACAACTCGGCAGGGAAACAAGAGGAGGAGACTTCCAATGGACTCCATCAGAAATCGGAGAATTCCATTTCCGAGAAGGTAGCGAGCAGAAACGCAACTTGAAATACTGGCATATTCGGGAACTTCTCAGTACAAACGAACTGATTGATGAAAGTAGAAAAATGAATCACTGTGTCAGAACTTACGCGAAGTCCTGCTACACCGGAAAGACATCAATTTGGACGATGGAGTCTGAAGACGAAAAAGGAAGAAGCAAAGTTTTGACAGTTGAGGTTTCACGACCCGAAAACCTTATCCGTCAAGTTCGGGGCAAGCGGAATCGACTCCCAACACGTACAGAAAAATTCCTCTTAGAAAGATGGGCGGCACAGGAAAATTTGAAAATTGCTGAGTATTTGCAGTTTAGGCAGGCTTAGAAGGGTGTGTAAAGTTTTTGGCATGAATATCACGCTGCTTTTGTGTTTGTATACCAATAATTATTCCATGCTTCATTTT
>JAGWBU010000145.1 GCA_021295735.1 Candidatus Poribacteria bacterium
GTCAAATATATTTTTTATCAAGTTTTTAGCCGTCTACATCCCCTACCTAAAGGCAGGGGGTTTGACGGGGAGTGCTAATAACCTAATTGCCTTCAGTTAATAACCTAATTACCTTCAGTTGTTCAACTGCAGTGACAACCTGTGGGTCATGCTCAATTTCATCCTTAATGTTTTCGGTAAGCCGAGCGATAGCATACTTTACCCCAATATCGCTGAGAACAATCTGCTCCTCCTCGGTCAGCGCATCACTTAATCGTCTATAGGATTGCAGAAGTTTGGAAGCTTGCCGATCATCGCTCGAGGCATGTTCAGCTGCCGATAACTTTTCTAAGACATCATCACCGTGCTCTTCAACAAATGATTTTAGTTTTTGGTGATCGCGGAGTTTTAACTGCATCTGCTGTTCAGAACGGCTAAACCATGACGTTTCTACATCGGGAATAATACCAATTTTGTCAATATCTACACCTTTTGGTGTATAATAGCGAGCAATTGTTAATTTTACCCCAGCTTTTGAATCGCTGAGTGGAAATACCTTTTGTACTGATGCTTTTCCAAAGGTATTACTACCCATGATAAGCCCTCTTTTATGGTCTTTTATCGCGCCTGCTACAATCTCGGAAGCACTCGCACTTCCGCCGTCAACCAAAACGACCAGCGGAAGCTTTTCTCTTGCTTCTCCTTGTGCAGGGAAGTTTTTACGCTCTTCAATCCCTTGGCTGTAAACAACGAGTTGATCAGGTTCCAAAAAATCACTCGCAATATCAACAGCAGAACCGAGAAGTCCACCTGGGTTTGAGCGCAAATCAAGGATGATACCGTTGACGTTATTCTCATTGAATTCTGCCAAAGCGTTATCAACGTCGTTTGCTGTTGTCTCAAGGAATTGATTGATTTTGATATACCCAATGTTATCGCCAATTACTTCTTTTTTGACGCTTGGGACACGAATAACTTCCCGCGTGATGGTGACTTCTATTGGAAGGCGCACGTTTGGGCGCTTAAGCGTAATTGATACAGAGGTTCCGGGTTCACCTTTCAGCAGATCAACAACTTCGCTCAAGGTCATGGCTGCAGTAGATTCTCCATCAACCTCAATGATAATATCGCCGTTTAGCACCCCAGCACGTGCAGCTGGGTTATCCTTGAACGGTCTAAGTACTGTGATCATACCTTCCTGCATCTCAACATACATACCGAGGCCACCGTAATTCCCTCGATTCGGTGTGTTGAATGCAATAAGGTCAGGAATGAATTGGCTATACGGGTCCAAAGTACGGAGCATCCCTCTGATTGCCCCCTCCATCAGTTCCTTAGAATCCGGTTCATCAAGATGTTCCTGTTTAATAAAAGCCAATATTTCAGAAAAAAGTGCGAGATTCTCTAATAACTTTTCATTCCCTGCTTCCGCGTTTTCAGTCTCAGCAAAATTCCAACTTAAAGGAAGAAAAACGGATATGAGAACTGTTAAAATCATGATATTAATACTATTTTTTTTCATTTTTTGCTCCATTTTAATAAATAACATGACAAATTTACGTGCTTCTTTTTAATTTAAAAAATATACTTCGAACCCATGGGTTTAAGACAATATAAAAAGCAACAACAACTGCTATTGAACCAAAGAGTAGGTCAAACCAGTCCATGCGGTCTTGCATGTGTTCCCATTTTGTTTTTCCTGAATACTGAGTTTCAGCAATAAACGTGGCTGCCTCATCCGAGAGGTCTGGCTCATTTGCCATTAAATTTTTTTTAATTTCTGAAACCGCATTCCACTGAACATCAAGATACTTTCCAATAAAAATTCCGATTAGAGCAAACAGAGCAGCACCAATGGAAACCATCAACCAATGCTTTTTTTCATTAGGTTCAATGGTGTCCGAACAAGTGAAAAGCATCCCAACGCCG
This sequence comes from Candidatus Poribacteria bacterium, assembly GCA_021295735.1. Lineage (GTDB taxonomy): Bacteria > Poribacteria > WGA-4E > WGA-4E > WGA-3G > MSPOR6. The sequence continues at coordinate 1,909 of JAGWBU010000145.1, forward strand.
CTGAATAAACCGATACCAATAGCAACGAATCCTGCAGTATTACCTGTCCACTGAATATATTTTGCCCAGAGGACTCCACCTAATATCGCCCCAATGAGTCCACCTAAAGGAGCAATTATGATCTTCATCATTTTCCTTTAGCATTTGATAATTCAGGTTTTTGCAGATGGTGATCGGTGTTCTGTTCAAAAGTGTAACTGACACGGAAAAGCGTTTTCTCATCAAAAGGTGCCGCCAGCAATTGTAATCCGACAGGGAGACCGCTTTGGACAAAACCGCACGGAACAGAAATTCCCGGTAATCCCGCATGACTTGCTGGTGTTGTCATTACATCACACAGGTACATCTGCAACGGATCCGATGTTCGTTCACCAATCTTAAAAGCGGGTGTCGGTGAGGTAGGCGTCGCGATTACATCAACTTTTTCAAATGCAGCATCAAAATCGGACTTTATCAATGTCCGCGCCTTCTGTGCCTTGCGATAATACGCATCTTGATATCCGGCACTCAGTGCAAATGTACCGAGCATAATACGCCGTTTCACCTCTTCCCCAAAACCTTCGCTGCGGGTTTTCTTATACATATTGATCAAGTCTGCGGGTTCTTCAGTACGGTATCCGTAACGGACACCGTCGTATCTCGCAAGGTTTGCGCTTGCTTCCGCAGGTGCGATAATATAATATGTTGCGATGGCGTACTCGGTATGCGGCAGTGAAATTTCCTCAATAGATGCACCAAGTTTTTCCAACGCATCAATAGCCGAATGCACGCAATCCGCTACCTCTGTGTCTAAACCTTCAGCAAAATACTCTTTTGGGACACCTATTTTCAACCCCTTCACATCGTTGATGAGCCACTGTGTAAAATCCGGCACGGGAACATCAACGGAGGTAGAATCCATTTCGTCATTTCCACAGATGGCGTTGAGAACCAACGCGCAATCCATCACATCTTTCGTAAATGGACCGATTTGATCAAGCGATGAGGCAAAAGCCACAAGACCGTAACGAGAAACACGTCCATAAGTCGGCTTCATACCAACCACACCACAGAGCGCTGCAGGTTGACGAATAGAACCACCAGTATCTGAACCCAATGAGCAGATTGCCGTCCCCGCAGACACAACCGCCGCTGATCCACCACTTGACCCACCGGGAATCGTTTCCAAATCCCACGGATTGTGTGTAATCTGATATGCAGAATTTTCGGTAGACGACCCCATCGCAAATTCGTCCATGTTTGTTTTGCCGATCATTACAGCACCCTGCTGATGAAGTTTTGTCATGACAGTCGCATCGTAAGGTGGCACAAAGTTGCTTAGGATTTTTGAGGCACATGTTGTACGCACATCTTTGGTGCATATCACATCTTTAATCGCGATAGGTATACCTGCGAGAGGTGGCATCTCATTTCCATTTTGGAATCCTATATCAGCAGCACCCGCTTGTTCCAGTGCAATCTCTTTGGTCAACGTCAAATAACCTTTGACCTGTGGTTCAACCGCCTCAATACGTTCATAAACGGATTCGGTTAATTCTACAGCACTAATTTCACGCGCCTTGAGTTTGTCGTGTAGTTCGTGTGCAGTCAATTGGTAAAGCGACATTCAGTTTCTGCTCCTTACGCCGTATCAATTACTCTGGGAACGCCGAAATATCCTTCTTCAGGCTCCGGCGCGTTTGCAAGAACTGCATCGCGAGGTAACGAGGTTTTGACGACATCTGCTTTGGTTATGTTGTGCAACGGATGGATATGTGATGTCGGTGGAACATCATCCGTGTCTAACTCATTCAACTTGCCAATATAATCCAAGATTCGGGCGAGTTGATCAGTAAAATCCTTCGTCTCTTCCTCGTTGAATTCAAGACGTGCTAAGTTTGCGACGTGACTCACGCCTTCTGTGGTGATTGTTGCCATATAGTTTTAGACCCTTTCTATTTTCTTATCGGGCTTATAAAGCCCTCAAACTAAAACTGTTAAACTGCTTGCAGCTGTGCCAATGCAGCATCAAATTGTTTTGAGCCAGCACGGTCGAACCGAACTGTCACATAAGTACTCGAGTCTGATTCGCTGAGTTTCGTTACCTTTCCTCGTCCAAATTTCGGGTGGTGGACAATCTGACCAATTGCGTATAAATCAACTTGTTCCTCTTCAACGTAACTAATTTCTGGTTGAGAAAACGGGGAGTTATAACGGTCAACGTGCTGAATAAGATGCGGCGAAATTTCTTCAATGAAACGAGAGGGCACTCTGTATTCCGCACCGCTCCACGTTCTACGCGCCTGTGCATGCACCAGGTAAAGCTGCTCCATCGCACGCGTAATTCCAACATAACAGACCCTACGTTCCTCCTCTAATTCCGCTTCTAAATTCACCGAATTTTTATGTGGTAGAAAACCTTCCTCCATACCAACGATAAAAACGAAAGGAAATTCTAACCCTTTTGCGCTGTGCAAAGTCATCAGTGTCACGATATTTGTTTCATCTGTCCTATCATCTGTTTGCATCGTGTCAATATCCGCAATAAGCGCAACATTTTCCAAATAGTCCGAAAGGGTTGGCTCCTCAGCGATCATCTCATATTCGTAAACAGCATTCCTTAGTTCCTCAATATTTTCAACCCGATTCTGTGCCTCTATTGTCCGTTGTCCCTTAAAGTTTTCAAGATAACCTGTCGTGTCAAAAACATGTTCAAGAGCGTCAGATGGCAGGTCATCTCCGTCAAACTCGTCAAGGATTTTAGCGAAACGGCGGACTTTTCCTTTGATACCAGCGTTAATCTTTGGTATTTCGTCAACGCGGTCAATTGCCTCAATCAGTGGAATTTCTTCACCCTCCGCAAAATTCATGAGTCGCTCAAGTGATGTCGCACCAATACCGCGAGTTGGCACGTTGATGATACGTCTGAGACTTATTGAATCAAACGGATTGCACATGACGCGGAGGTAAGCAATCAGATCCTTAATTTCCATACGGTCATAAAAGCCCAACCCACCGACAATCTGATACGGGATATTCGCAGAACGGAGCGCCTCTTCAAAAATACGGGATTGCGCATTCGTCCGATAAAAGATCGCAAAATCCTTATAATCGACTCCTTCTGCATTCCAATCCTCTATCTTTGTCCCAACGAAACCTGCTTCATCACGTTCATCCATCGCTTCATAGCAGGTGACAAGTTCGCCTTTCTCATTTTTTGTCCAGAGTTTTTTCTCTTTACGTTTCTTATTGTTTTGAACAACACTCCACGCTGCATCCAAGATATTTTGCGTTGAACGGTAATTCTGCTCTAACCGGAGGACTTGGGTATTGGGATAATTCTTTTCAAAATCGAGTATATTATGAATGTCAGCGCCACGAAAACCGTAGATTGATTGGTCATCATCTCCAACGACACACACATTCTTTTTTTCCCCAGCCAAATAACGCACCAATTCGTATTGACAGCGGTTTGTATCCTGATACTCATCTACAAGCACATGTTCAAACTTCTCTTGATAGAATTCAAGTACATCTGGGTATTTTTTAAAAAGTTCTACTGTAAAGTTGAGCAGATCATCAAAATCTAAGGCGTTGTTTTTGCGAAGCGTGTCCTGATACATGGGATATATTTTTGCAACAATCTTTTCATAGAAACCGTCAGCCGTGTTTGCGTAAGTATCCGGTTTTATGGCGTTGTTTTTTGCTTTACTAATTAGGTCGTGAATGGTACGTGGATAATACTGCTTGTCGTCCAATCCGTGCTGTCTGATAATATCTTTCACAACCGTTACTTGCTCACCCTTATCGTATATCGTAAAGTTTTTGGTAAACCCATCTAATTGCTCAATGTCTCGACGTAAGATTCGCGCACAAGTCGCGTGGAAGGTTGCAACCCACAGGTTTTTGCTCATGCCCTCACCTACCAAAGTATCAAGTCGTTCCTTCATTTCGTTCGCTGCTTTATTGGTAAACGTCACGGCAAGGATACGGAACGGAGAAACACGGTGGTGTTTCATGAGATATGCGACGCGATGCGTAATCACGCGCGTTTTGCCGCTCCCCGCACCGGATAGGATGAGGAGTGGTCCCTCGGTGTGTTGAACAGCCTCTCGTTGAACACTGTTTAAGTTGCTTAATAGATTGTCGGACAAGGAATATCTCCGCTGAAGTGGGTTTGTAGTCGTAATGTATAAAGTATACGCAATTTAGGTTTTGTTTGCAAGAAAAATTGTTGGTATTGCTTTCTTTGGACAATGATGATATAACATCACAGATTTATACTATTGATTAAGAGAGAATCAAAACCTTTCCCGATATTTGAATAATACGGTATCTGCAGGTCTAAAATCTTGTAGGTAGCAACTTAGGTCATTATATGTCGAGTATACCATAAAACAGAAGGATAAATATATCTTGATTTTTTTGGAAAAAATGTTATCATATTCTAAAATGAGAAGCTAGTTGTGTGAATTAGAAGGGTAGCACACACTTTGCAAAAACCGTTATTTAGGTAACCCTTCAAATAAAAGGAAGATTTTACTATGAAAAACAAATGTTTTTCGATTCTGATTGGGTTTGTGACATTAATTTGCGCACTAAATACATCTGCCCAAGATTTTTCACAACAAAATCTGCCTGAAGGTGCCAAAATGCGCCTCGGCAAAGGAACGATACATGCAATCGCGTATTCACCGGATGGTGCTCGTCTTGCGGTTGCGAGTAGTATCGGTATATGGCTTTATGACGCACACACAGGTGAAACACTCGACCTGCTAACAGGACATACGAATTCGGTCAGTAGCGTATCGTTCAGTCCGGATGGCAACACCATCGCATCGGGGAGTTTGGACAAAACCATTCGGCTGTGGAATACCAGAACGGGAATACAAATACAGACGCTCATAGGACATACGAGTCCGGTCAATAGCGTATCGTTCAGTCCGGATGGCAACACCATCGCATCAGGGAG
>JAGWBU010000012.1:0-16085 GCA_021295735.1 Candidatus Poribacteria bacterium
TACCTCCTTATATGCAAGATATAAAGAGTATAACATAAATACTCAAAATCTGATTAAACAACTGCGGAGTGTAGGTTTAAGATAAGAGTATAACCTATATCCTGACTAAATTCAATTATGCACACCCCTCAGTTAATTGCAAAGTTTCCTTGCTGCAAGTTCGCATTTTCTCCAGATAGCAAATTACTGGCAGGTGCGTGTCCAGACGTTATTGACAACGATGTTGTTGACTTACATCAACGTTTCATATCAGTGTGGGACATAGCGACAAGTGCACGTATCGCATATTTGACAGGACATGAGCATTGGATAGACACCGTTACTTTTTCACCCTGCGGTCAGCTTATTACATCACGGGACAGAGGCGGCAATTTACGGGTGTGGGAACTCGCAAAAGGCACACTCAAGGACGATTGGGCACATAGTGGAATTGAACCTGAACGTTGGGACATGAACCATTGGGACACAAAATGGTATGTTTCAGAATTTGAAATGACTCGCTTAGTGCCATCATATTCGCCAGAAGCGGAACTACTTGCTGTTGTATTTCCTGATGAAACTGATACTGTTGAAGTATGGGGTATAGAACGTCGTGAAAAGTTACAATCAATAGAGCGATTACCTGGGAGTATCGGTTCAATATGGTTTGCAAAATGTCCAAAGTTGGCAGTAGCATGGACACTTTCCAATAAATCGCCAAAGACTAAAAAGACAAACTCCTGTGTAGCACTGCGTGAATCTACTTTTTGGCATCGATCTCGGATGGGTAAGGACAAGATTTAGATTCACTGTGGTTTGGGTCGGATGGACAAACAATTGTGAGCGACAGCGACGGCGGTGGTGTCGTGTTTTGGGACATCAGGCCGAAACAACAAGGGTTTATTGAAAAATTGCGTTCAAGAATCCGGCGCTTAATGTTGTCAGATTCTGCACGGGAACGGGAATTTGAAACATTAAGACTTACAACGTTATGTTCTATACCGCAGTCGGAGAGTAAAAAGCAGCGGTATGTTCTTGCCTTTTCATCGTGTGGCAAATATCTTGCATCAGGAACTTGGTGGCAAAAAGGGATGGAGAAAACGAAAATCCGTTTATGGGGCGTTGCTACCGGTGAAAATATCCACACCTTCTGGGACATACGACAGATGTGCAGTCGCTTGCCTTTTCGCCAGACAGCGCACTGCTGACAAGTGGGAGTCATGATGGCACCATCCTGTTGTGGGATCTAAAACCTTTTATAGATATGTAAAGAATTGGCTAAACGAATTATCTAATTGTTGCTATTTCTACGGAAATGTTCACGGTGTTTTCGGTTGGAATCTATCCTCTGAACATGTTATCATTTTCATATCACATTTGTGAACATATCTATTGTAGAGGAAACTTGTCATTATGATTATCAATCGACTTATTGCCAAAAACTGGCGAAATTTTCAACAGATAAATGTGTCTCTGAGGGAACGGCAGTTTATCGTCGGTCCGAATGCATCGGGCAAATCAAATTTGCTGGATATTTTTCGTTTCCTCCGTGATATTGCCAAAGTGGATGGTGGTGGATTTCAGAAAGTCGTTAAGGATCGAGATGGTGTTTCCAAAATCCGGTGTTTAGCAGCACGGCAAGTACCCGAAGTTTCGATTGAGATTCACATAGCGGATACTCCAGATGTGCCCGCAACATGGCGATATGCCTTGGGATTTACTCAAGAACCTCGTGGACACCGTAGGGCTTTCCTTACCTATGAACGTGTGTGGCAAGAGGGAAAACTGATTCTTGATAGACCCAATTTGGACGACAATGAGGATCCTGATCGTCTCACTCAAACCGCTCTTGAACAGAGTGCAACTAATGCTAAGTTTAGTGAAATTGGCAAATTTCTCAGAAATGTCACATATCTTCATTTGGTGCCGCAATTTATTCGATATGCGGATGCGATTCAAGGTAAAATAATTGAAGACGATCCCTTTGGACAGGGATTTCTTGAAAGGGTTGCGAGTGTGCATCCGAGCACCCGTCGTTCCCGCCTCAAAAAGATTGAACATGCGCTTAAAATCGCAGTGCCACAGTTAGAAAAATTGGAATTTGTTCGTGACAAAAACACTGGAAACCCACATTTACAGGCACGTTATTCGCACTGGGTTTCAAGTGAAGAGACACATCAAGAAGATCAATTTTCGGATGGAATGCTTCGACTTATTGGGCTACTGTGGACCCTTCTTGAAAACGACTCAGTAGTTTTGTTAGAAGAACCCGAACTTTCATTAAACCTTGGAATAGTCTCTCAACTTGCCCCTTTAATTTCTCGGATGCGGAGAAATAGGCGATGTCAGGTGTTAGTTAGTACGCAAAGTGATGCTCTTCTCACAGAACAAGGCATTGATGGGACGGAAGTGCTAATGCTCACACCTGGCAAAGAAGGGACTGTAGTTAAACCTTCCTCTGATTATGATGATGTGTGTGCTCCTTAGGAACGGATTTACAGTGGGGAAATTGCACTCGCCAGACATGCAGAACAATTGGATTTATTGGAATGAGATTAAATAGCGTAATTCTCGCTGTTGAGGATAGGTTAAGCGATGCAAAGGAGTAAAAATAAAAGACTACGCGAAGCATTAGTGCCAGCCCACGGCACAACACGCAGTGTGGGAGATGAATATAATACGCGTTTGAGCCAGTTTGTCCGTGACCATTGGAATTTAGAACGTGCTGCCTCCGTATCTCCAAGTCTAAAACGAACATTAGACCGACTCAGTAAAGAAAGTGATATAGGTGTTGACTCGTGAACAAAAAATTTCAACGCCACATTGAAGATTTTACATGCGGAAATTGCGGTGTATTCGTGAAGGGAGATGGCTACACCAATCACTGTCCGGAATGCCTCTGGAGTCAGCATGTAGATGTCAATCCGGGCGATCGCGGTGAGACTTGTCGTGGATTGATGGAGCCAGTGGGATTTACCATGAAACAGGGTGATTATATCCTTATTCACCGTTGCACAGTATGCGGTATCACAAAAAAGAATAAGGCATCAAAAAACGATAGGTTTGATGCTATACTCAACCTACAAGGAGAATAACATGGGCACAAAAGGAATAATTGCGATTATATCTATAGTCGTTGCTGTTATTGCAGCTATTGTTCTGGGAGTTCTGCTTTATTCGACTTCTGACAAACTCAAACAGACGGAAGCGGCTCTATCTACCACAAAAACAACGCTGCAAGCAACTGAAACAGCAAAAACTGGGTTGGAAAAGAAGTTAACGGAAACTGAGAAAACACTAAAAGAGACGCAGACAGAACTGAACCAAACAAAAGAAATATTGGAAAATGCAAGCGCAGCCGCCCGGAAAGTCTCTGCTGAACGGAACAAACTCCAGCAGGACAAAACTAATCTTGAACGCGAAAAGGAAAGTCTCCGATCAAAATTGACCGAGATTGAATCGGAATTACAACGGATTCGCGAGCAGTCACAACGTTCAATTGCAGCTATCCAGGAAAGATTTAAAGATTCAGTTGGAGCGGTGTTAGATGAAGCAGGACGGTTGACACTTGATGTCAAAGGCAAAATTCTGTTTGAAACAGGTAGTGCCACCCTTAGTAAAGAGGGAAAAGCACTCCTTGACGCAATTGCGGAAGAGGTACTGTTAAACCCAGATTATTCAGATTATGCGATCCGCATTGAAGGGCATACGGACAACAACCCGATCGCGGGTTCGGCTTTACGGAATTGGGACCTCTCTACAGACCGATCAATCTCCGCAGTGAAGTATTTGCAGGAAAATGCTGGGATTGATCCAAAACGTTTATCGGGAACGGGATATGCTTTCTACCAACCGATAGACACGGCAGAAACAGACGAAGCGAAGGCAAAAAATCGCCGGATTGAAATTATCCTTGTGCCACCGCAAGATTTCTCTTCGGAATTGCTCAAGTCATTACAAAGTGTGATGGAATCTATTGATGCAAACCAATAGATTAGAAAAATGTTACTCTTCTGACTTCCCGTTTTCTTTCGTTGGTTTGCTCTTTGTCTGACTTGCGAGTTTCGCTGCTTGCCGCGCAAGGCGTTTTGCGGCATCAATCTGTTCTATCATTTGTGCATTCGTCCATGAGATTGAAACGAGATAGCGCGTATCTTCAGGTTTGTTCAAAGTTTCAACACCGAGAGCGATCTGAAGTCCGCTGTCGGCAGTATGTCGCACACCGGCGTTTATTCCCGTCCCATCAAATTCCAGACTAATACCAATATCACCTCTTGCGAAAGCAGGATGAAGTTCTATACTTACACCCGCGAATAGTCCGATTGGACTCTCATCAAACGTGAAACGGTGATTGCCGATACCGAAATGCCCCGAAATAAGGTGAATTCGCGGCAGATTAAAAGTCTTACTGATTACAAGATATGTTGAATTAGCATGATAGGTATTCCACTCTTGTCCAACATTATCCCCGAGATTGTCAACACCGATTGCTACATTCGGTATTTTTCCAGTTTCATTTAAAAGTTGTGCTTTTACGTGTCCTAAGAAGGAACGCGAGGCATCATTGTCCTGCGGGAGTATGTGTGATGCGCCAAACTCAATTCTATCAAACATCCCGAAGTTGACACGGAACGCAACAGGATACCGTTTGAAATATTTTATATTTTGGAAAGGGGCATATACCCCTACTCCGAATATACCGTGTTTTAGTACCTCACCTGTTGGGATATCTACCAATCCACTGTCCGTAAAAATCTCGCCGCTAACATGACTGGAAAACGTGAGCAATATAGAAAGTAGTAAACAGAAAAAGATTAGATGTCGGTTCATTGATGCTACTCCATGTATTTGATACCAGAAGACGTGCCGATGATAACTTTATCAGCACGATCCACAAAAATACCGTTCTCAACGACACCGGGGATATTATTCAGTTGCAACTCAACCTTTTCAGGTTCAGAGATTCCATCAAAATGGCAGTCCAAAATATAGTTGCCGTTATCCGTAATCAGTGGATTTTCAATTCCGCCTCGGACATCTGATCTCCCACAGATTTTATCAACTTCGCGCTGTGTTGCCTCCCATCCGAACCGCACAATTTCCACAGGTAGCGCAAACGAAGTGCCGAGCACACGAGAAATCTTGCTTTCATCAACGACAATCAGGATTCGTTTTGAAGCATTCGCAATAATTTTTTCTCTAACCAGTGCTGCACCTCCCCCCTTAATTAAGTTTAGGTGTACATCTACTTCGTCAGCACCATCAATTGTCAATTCTATTGTGGAGTGAACTGCAAGTGTTGAAAGCGGAATATCTTGCTCTTTGGCAATTTTCTCTGTGCCATCGGAGGTAGGAATTCCAACGATGTTGAGTCCATCGCGAACCATCTTTCCGAGTTTCAAGAGCGCGTAGTAGACGGTGGAACCGGTCCCTAATCCGACAACCATACCGTTTCGGACTTCCTCTGTAGCTTTTTCTGCGGCAATCTTTTTTAGATGTTCTATATTCATTTACAATTCAATTCGTCTATTTTCTCGGATTGACTGTGCCGAAGCAAGGCTTATCCGAATTGCGGAAAGTGCTACCTCAGCATCTACTAAGCAGGGAGCATGCTGTGTTGCGTTTTGAATCTCTAATAACCATAATTCCTGAAGCGTAGGTTGAGGTGTTTTTGGAATTGTCAACTCTGTTACCTCTGTTAGTGTTGAACATTGCCAACCGCTTCCGTCATTGCTTAATGTGCCTTCCGTGAGAACATATCGCTCATGCTGTTCGGAGGCGTTGATAGCAATACCACCCGCCCAACTCCACTGCCCGATGCCGCCACGTTTGAACTCAATGGTAACAGTGTTGACAAAACGGTTGTATTGTCCAGAGTCGGTTAAGCCTTCGTAGCATGCAGCACCTTCCACCCACGCAGCCTCACCGAACAGATCAACGATCGGATAAATATGATAGATAAAGAAATGGGCAGGCGTTCCCGATACAGGTAGGTTGAAAAGGATTTCAGGACGCGCACCACGACCGGGAGTTAAGCGCACAAATGAGGTAAGCAATAATTCACTTAATTCACCTATTTTCTGCTTGAGTGCAGCGTGGGTATTGGATACTACCTCTGGATGGGAAACCCGAAGGACACGATGACGTGTTTTGGCAAGATGTAAAGCCTCCTCACCTTCGTTAACATCGTTAGCGAGTGGATATTCCACAAAGGCATGTTTATCGGTTTGCAACGCTGTAATCGCAATTTCGCCGTGGCTATTATTATGAGTGCAAATGATTACGCCGTCTATATCATCTCGTTTTATCAATTGTTTCCAATCGGAGATAAATGTTGCAGCATGTTCAGTCGCGAGTTGGTTGCCTGTTTGCTCGTTTCTGGAGGCAATGGCTACGACTTCAGCAGTTTCTATTGATGAAAACCGCTCAGCGTGATGCCGCGCCATGCCTCCTGAACCGATAATGCCGATTTTTATGTTCCTCATGCCCAGCCTTGGCTTTCACCACCGACGCGTGCTTTACTAATCTTCTCGTAGTAGCCGCTCTTTCGGTATGCTGTCAATGGATGCGGGTCTCGCTCCATCTCCAAACGTACCTGCTCAAGTAGTGGATTCACATCTGTTTCATACGCGCGTTGGAGGATACTTTCTGCTTCAACCAAGTCCGCTGCGTCTTGTGCTGCTGCTAACGCATCTCGGTCAACCAACAGTGCCTTTGCATACGCTTTTTGTAAGTTGCATACCGACTGGATGCTCGCTTCAACCTTCGGTTTCAAATTATGGCTCTGGTCAATCATATAGGCGATGTCGGTTTCCGTTACAGGATCAAGTTCTGCGGCGACAAGTTCGGTATAGATTAGGAAGAGTTCTTGTGGATTGATAGAACCCACCGTTAGGTCGTCATCTGCATATTTTCGGCAATTGAAGTGGAATCCGCCGAGTTTGCCTTCGTCAATTAGGTATGCGACAATGAATTCAATATTTGTGCCTTGCGGATGGTGTCCCAGATCAATGAGGACTTGCGCTTTCGCCCCCAATTTCATTGCCATCAGATAAGCAGTGCCCCAATCCGCTAAATCGGTGTGATAGAATGCTGGTTCAAAGAACTTGTATTCTATCAGCATGCGGGTGGCATCAGGGAGCGCATCGTAGACCTCACCTAACGCTTCTGTCATCCACTGCTTACGTTTTCTGAAATTGGCTTGCCCAGGAAAGTTCGTGCCATCGGCAAACCACAAACTGATTAAATCTGACCCTGTTTTCTCCATGATGTCAACACATTCTAACATGTGTTCAATCGCGAGGCGGCGGATCTCTGCGTTCGGGTTGCAGACACTACCGAGTTTATACACTTGGTCTTGAAAAACATTCGGGTTAATAGCGCCGATTCCGATGCCAACATCTGCAGCATATTGTTTCAATGTTTCCCAATCATCGGTTTTATCCCATGGAATGTGAAGTGCTACAGTAGGCGCGATACCTGTGAATCTGTGTACAGTAGCCGCATCTTCCAAACGTTCTGCGGCGTTTCTTGCAGCGCCGGGTTGTTCAAACACGCCGAATCGGGTGCCAGAATTACCGTAACCCCAAGAAGGTGTTTCAATATGTTGCTGTTTGAGGTGTGCTTTAACTGTCTCTACCTGAATTCCCTGCTCCTCTAATGTTTCAGCTAACAGGTCATAAGCTGGACTGCTCATATATGTTTTCTCCTGATTGCAGTTCATGTTTTGGGAATAATTATAGCATATATCCGATTTTTATGTAAATATTGTCATGAAATTGGGGTGTGTTAATTTGTCTGAATCACAGATTATACGGATTTCGCAGATTACGCGGATTTTGGGATTTTCTATGTGTTCAACGTTTTTGATAGTATCAAAGAAACCTTCATCATGATCGGCGGACAAAGCCCTCCCACAAGAGAAAGGGACAGAATTTTAGATTTGACTATAAAAAATAGGCAGATGAGATGAACGGATCTGAGTATCCGCCTATCCTCACCTGCCTTAAAGGTTAATGTTTAGGCACATTTACCGATTGAAAAGGAAGGAACGGGATGAAATAAGTGCCCAAAGCAGGTCTTCTGTGTCATCACGTCTTGTATCATTATCGGCAAGATATGTCTTAGCCTTTTCAAGTTCCACTTCTGTGGGATGACGACTCAGGGTCATTAGATACAACTCAGTAGCCAATTCTGCCGGTTGTAGCTTTTCTCCAGTCTTCGGTTCAAGAAGTTGAGTAATTGTACCATTGCGGGTTTTCAACTTCTGGTTCACATAACGGGAGTTAATAATGTGAAGTGCCTGGGTGAGTGTCGGTTCAAGTAGAGGGTCTAAGTTGCCCAAGAACTCCCTATCGGAACGTCCGAAAAGGTCGAGAAAGGCTGAACGCACTGGCAGCGGTAATTCAATAGCGCGCGTGCCCTCCGGATACCTTCCGTATTTCTGCGATGATCCCGTAACATCGTTTAGCACATCAAGCAACACTTGTGCCATCAAGGGGCGCGGCATGAATCGAGAGAAGAATCTATCATCTAATTTATTCGTTTCATTTGGTTCTGCGGAAAGTTGATAGGTCCGAGAGTTAAGAATCAACTTGATAATATGCTTGGTATCATATCCACTTCGAACAAACTCTTCCGCCAATGCTTCTAAGAGACCTTCAACACTTGCCGGAGTTGTAGCACGCATATCGTCAACCGGGTCAACAATCCCTCTACCGAAATAGTAACTCCACAAACGGTTGACAGTCGCTTTTGCGAAGTATGGATTTGAATCGGCAGTAATCCAGTCTGAGAGATGTTTTATTGCATCCGCTCTATACGCCTCTGGCAGCGTTTCTCCTCCAAGGAATGTAGGTTGCGCGATCTGCCCACGGTTGCCCTGCACAGATTGGTTAATTACGCGCCCCGCGGGGTTGTGATAGACGACCAATTCTTGGTACAGTCCACCTCCACGTGCGTTAACCTTACCTGTGAATGCAGCAAAGTTCCAATAATCATCTGTTGTCCACTCGTCAAAAGGATGTTTATGGCAACGCGCACAACTGAGCCGGATGCCGAGGAATACTTGTGCGGTGGTTTCAGCCCTGCCTGAAGGTTGCCTTTCAATCCGATAATAGTTAGTTGGTCCATGCTGATATGTGCTGCCGGTGGCTTCCAAAACTTCACGTACAAACTTATCATACGATTTATTTTCGGCAACAGAATCTCGAATAAACTCATGGAATAGCGTGGCACCGCGTTCACCAAATTCGCCGTTCCCTAACCGCCGTGGATGCACGCGTAACATATCTGCCAATTTCAATGTCCGCAGGTCAATCCACTCCTCCGTTTCCATCAACGTATCAATCAGGTGTGAACGTTTTTCTGGGTTTGAATCAGCGAGAAATTCCTTAACCTCATCAGATGTGGGTAGCTTTCCGACAGTATCCAGATAGACTCTTCGGATGAACTCGGAATCTGATGTAAGTTCGGACGGGCGCACATTCAATTTTTTGAGTTTCGCCGCAACGAATTCATCAATAAAATTGTTTGTTAGAATTTGTGGGAAGGATTCCCTGTCAGATTCTCTCGGAACAGTGATGAAAGAAGAGGAGACAACTCCTAAGTATCTTGCTAAAATAGCCGTTCCACCCCAACGTTCACTTGTTACCAAGCCAGATTCTGTGACAGACGCTACTGGTTCATCTTTAGATTCATAAACAGCTTGATCTGTAACATCTTCCACTGACCCGTCAGTAAAATGTGCGAGTACCTTTAGCTGCGTCGTTTCACCAACAGCGGTAAACGCAGCTTCACTTGGTTCAATTTCAAGTTTTTCCAAACGTGGTTCATCGGGTGAGAAGGGAGCGCCAGCGGAAATCCACTCAAGAATGGTTTCCGCTTCATCAGAATTAGCACCAAACCTCACGCCACCTGCATGTGAAATCTGTCCGGTTGGTTTTAGAAAAAGGAGACTCTGTTCAGGTTCAAGTAGGTTGATACGCCGTCCCCGGTTATGATGCACAATGGGTTCATAATCACTTTCTGGGTTCAGCGTAAGTAAGGATAGATTTAAACCGCCTTGTCCACCGAATTTCCCATGGCAAAGCCCCGCGGAACACCCTTGTTTATCAAGGATAGGTGCGATATCTTTCAAAAAAAGCGGCGCACGTTCTTTTGTCTCGTTATCAAGTTGTACATTGTCTGTATTTCCCCAACAGGTTGAAGTAGTTAACATGGTTATACATACAGTAATGGCACATACTATGAGGAAAGGAACTATACTGTTCCATCTAATGCTATTCATGTCATGTCTCCTTACCTTTACAAGGAATTCACGATCTTATGCTCGCCAATTTAACGAGGCTATCTGACACCTCAGGCGTTCAATGTTGCAATTCTACACTACTGTGAGGTCAATTGTCAACCTTTTCTTAGAAATCTGCCAGAGGCATTCAATTGTCGAGTTTTCTAATCTAATATTTAAAAAACGTTTCCAAAGAAAAAAGAGGCGCAATGAATTGCGCATGGTGAATGTGCGTCCGACATTCACATTAAACGCTTTTGTTGTTAAATCGGGCGGACAAAGCCCTCGGACAAGAGTGCTTCGCGACAATTGAATGGCTCTGAGAAATCTTTCTATAAGTTATACAAACACCTCAGAAAAGACGTCGGTCATATTTTCAACAAAGAGGAATGCAAGTCCTTCTTGGATATCCTCAGGAATTTCAACAAAATCTTTTTGGTTGCCCTGTGGGACAATAATTTTCTTAATACCTGCTTGCTTAGCGGCGAGTATCTTCTCTTTGACACCACCAATGGGCAGTACTCTACCTCTTAAGGTCAATTCACCCGTCATAGCGACTTCAGGATCAATACCACGTTTCGTTGCAATGGAAGCGAGGGCAGCGGCAATTGTGATACCCGCAGAGGGACCATCCTTTGGAATACCTCCCGCTGGCACATGAATATGGATATCGTCTTGGAGTGCAAGTGTGTCAAATTCCAAGGAAGAGGCTTGAGATTTGACATAAGTGAGTGCTGTTTGTGCCGATTCCTGCATCACTTCACCTATTTGTCCAGTGACAAGGAGTTCCCCCTTTCCACTCTGTTTTTGGGAGGCAGTCGCCTCAATAAAGAGTATTTCACCTCCCGCCGGTGTGACTGAGAGACCGGTAGCAACACCGACATCAGCCGTTCTGCCAGCAATTTCGGAATCGAACTTCGGAGGACCAAGATAATTCGGTATTTCTTTAATTCCGATTTTGGTGCGATCGTTTTGTCCTTCCGCTACACGGCGCGCAGATTTACGGCATAACGTGCCAAGTTCGCGCTCCAGATTCCGAACACCTGCCTCTCGGGTGTATTCATTGATTACTTTTCCAATTGCTGCAGCAGAGATCCCCAATTGTTTCTTCGTAATACCGTTTTCCTTAAGTTGACGCGGGATAAGATACTGTTTTGCAATCTGTTTCTTCTCGTTTGAGGTGTAGCCAGGCAGCTCAATTGTTTCCATTCGGTCACGAAGCGGGGGTGGAATTGTGTGGAGTTGGTTTGCCGTTGTGATGAACATAATCTGTGACAGATCAAATGGGACATCCAAATAGTTATCAGTGAATGCATGGTTTTGTTCAGGATCCAGTACTTCAAGCAGTGCTGCTGCTGGATCACCTCTGAAATCGGAACCAAGCTTATCAATTTCATCAAGCATAAAGACAGGATTATTAGATTCTGCCTGCCGTACCCCTTTAATAATACGACCAGGCATTGAACCGATGTAGGTGCGTCGATGCCCACGAATTTCGGCTTCGTCGTGCATACCGCCAAGGGAGATACGGGCAAATTTTCTACCAATAGCACGAGCGATAGACTTACCGAGAGATGTTTTTCCCACCCCCGGCGGACCTACGAAGCAAAAGATAGGACCCTTCATGTCAGATTTAAGAATTCGGACAGCGAGATGTTCAACAATACGTTCTTTTACTTTCGTTAAATTGTAGTGGTCTGCATCAAGAATTTTCATTGCCTTTGTAAGGTCAATAGCGTCCTCTGTATGGACTGCCCACGGTAAATTGAGAAGCCAATCCAAATAATTTCGTGAAACGGTTGATTCCGGTGAAAAAGACTGCATTTTGGAAAGACGATTAAGTTCCTTGATAGCCGCTTTGTGTGCTTTTGGCGGTAAATTGGCATCTTTCAGCTGTTCACGCATTTCGTTGATATCAGAAGCTAAATCATCTGACTCACCGAGTTCCGTCTGAATTGCTTTAAGCTGCTCACGTAGGAAGTACTCACGTTGTCCTTTATTGATAACGGCTTGTGCGTTGGACTGAATTTTGCTTTCCAACTCATGCAGGTCAACCTCTTTTGCAAGGATAACAGCAAGTTTATTAAGCCGCTCAGGAATAGAGACTGCCTCAAGGACTTGCTGCTTCTCTTGAGGTTTGAGGTCTAAGACAGCGGCAATATAATCGGCTAACCTCCCAGGTTCATCAATGTTTTTGGTCATGATCCCATGTTCTTCTTGATAACGTGAGGAAAGTTGGACAATGCGCTGGAACATTTCATCAGTGCTTCGAACGAGCGCTTCAATCTCTAAGTCATCATCATCAACCTGTTCTTCAATATCCTCTTCATCTTCTATAAGGCGGACGCGTGCTTTCAAAAAAGGTTCATTGTGCAGTATTTCTTCAATTTGAACCCGTGCGCGGCCATTTGCGAGAAACAGCACATCTTCATCATCTTTTTTCGCGCGAAGAATGTGAATTAGGCTGCCGATGGGGCTTAATTCTTCCAAAGTCATATCTTTGACTGCGCGCGGGTCTATGTCTAAACTGCGACCCGAATTAGTTTGGAAAATACAGAGCACCCGTTCACCGTTTAACATCGCATCGTCAACAGCATCCATGACCATTTTCCCCGAAAGCGCAACATGATGTGGTGGAAAAGGCGGTACCGGTGGCATATAAGGAAAGATGACAAGATCATTCACCGGAAGTATCGGTAGCTCCGCCGTCTCTAAGATTTCTTCAGCATCCTCATGTTCTTCAGAATTTTCATCTTCATTAATAGTTTCGTGTTCGTTTTCCATTGCTATCTATTCTCCTTTCCATATTTCTCTTTTTCTTTAAGTACATCGCTAACATCTTTGGATGGTGTCACTGTTGAAGACGCTCCGACAGGTGCCCTTTCAAAACATTCCTACTCGGATTTATGGACACTGTTAATCCATCCACGTTCTCCTTCAATAATTACCTCTGTTTTAAGTGCAGCGCACCGTTTTTGATACTCTTGCAGCGCCTCTATTGCAGATTCCTCTAAATTTTTATCAGTAGTCTCTGTGGCAGAACCTTTAGCTTTAAGGAGACTCGGTTGCGGAATTGACTCACCCAGTTTATCTACCAAAATCGGAATCAATTCAATAGATTTGAGTGCTCCTTCTACAAAAGTTACTTTAGGAATAATTGTGCGCGCATACTGTAATGAATAGGTATCATAGATGAAGTCTGCGAGACTATAGACAATAGGTTTTTCTTTATAGAGTTCAATACCCCCAAGTGTATGGAGTTGTTGACATAAAACCAGATCAGCGCCGGCATCAATAAGTGCTTGTGCAAAAATGCGTTGCCGTCCGATACTCGCTTGTTGTGCCATCAGTTCTGCGTCCTTTCTACCCCAATGCAACCAGACGATGACAAGTTCTGCATTATCATTTACCTGCCTAACCGCATGCGTCATTTGGCTATAGGCAGCAGAGGCAACAACGTCTAACGATGCCATATTGAATTCATTTCCACGCAAATAAGCGTACAATGCAATTTTTTTAGCGTTAACTTCTAACCATGCAGGCGCATTTGCTGCTGCAGGTGAAATTCCCGCACCTATTGATTTAACGTTGTACCATTCCAAGTTGGTTACTGTATCTTCAAGTGCTTCGATTCCAAAATCCATGATGTGCGGTGTCGCTAAGGAAACTGCATCAAATCCGGCATTTGCGAGTGCTCGTGCGAGTCCGGGAGCAGCACGGAAACGCAATTCTCGACTTGGATCTGGCTCTCCTCTGTCTGAAATGCTCGTGTTGAGGGATACTGTGGCAACATCCGCTGACTGAATGACAGCTGCCGTGCCTTCAAAAAATACACCTGCACCCTGTCGTTCAATGAGTGGCGTAAAGTTGCTTCCTATTGTTATATCGCCAACAGCAACGATGGAAATTTCTTCGGAGTCTAAGTCCGACGCGAGAGATGATGCTTCTAATGTAATACCACACGGTATAAGCAGAAACACAGAAATGAGAAAAAATGTTGTGTTTTTCATGATTCTTTTTTTAATTGTGTGCCAATTGTTATCAAAGCATTCGCGAGCGCTTGCCGGTCAGACTGTCCATCATTTTGGAGTTTTTGTGTTTCTGTGCGAAGTCCATCAATTTGTGTCTGAAAATCAGTTGCGAATTCATTAATGAGCATTGACAATTTTTCAAGATCGTTCTCACTACGGCTAATAAGTTCGTCAATACGATTATCAACGCGCTGCGCTATGTTATCTGGTATGTCCCCGTATTGCGCTTTAACAGTCGCGACCTCCTTCAACAATCTTGTTTCCATTTCAACAATACTCTGTTGGGCATTTTCAAGTTCTTGGGTCAATTTCTCAATTTTCTCATTGTAATTACGAAAATCATCTCCAAATATACTGTCCCTGATATAGGCTTCTAAGTTTTGCGGTTTTGTCTGTTGTGATTCTGCTGTCCCTTCAATCATAGGTGGCTGCTGTGTTTCTTTCATAAAATATCTCCTTCGCAAATCTTAGTATCTAACATGACGCGTCCTATCTAATATAGCGCGAAATTGCCTTACGGTTTAAGAACATTATGGATAGTTATATAGGTTTTCTGGTGCCAGATCCTCTTGTTCAATGTCTAATGGCACTGTGGGGTCATTTTGTTCTACAGTTTCATCTGTAGGCTGCGTGCGACTGGCGTTAAATTCGCGGAGGATACAGTTAACAATTTCTTCGCTATATGCTTCTGCTGAGACTTGTCTCTGATTTGCTTCCCATGCCATTCGAGCTACCGCTTCAAAGTACTCTGCGTGTTTGTAAGCATCTAAAAGGTCTATCCCGCGTGAAAAAGTGCCGTGTCCAACCCAATAAAGGATATGGCGCATCGGTGCGGAACCGTTTTCAAAAAGTCGTAAACTCTCATAAGATAATTCAGGTATCCCTGGCACCCGTTCTTGAACAAACCCAATCCCACCAGATGCATCATAAATAATCGGAGTTTCCGGTTCATATCCTTTAAGGAAACTATAAAAACGATCAGGGTGACCGTGTTCTGTACGCGAAATCAGGTTTAGAAACTTCGGTTGCAAGTGAACTAACGCTTGAAATCCGTGTTTTTCAAGTTGCTCAAAAATCAAGAGATAATGAAACATCTCACTCGTAGGCACACAAGACTGTGAGGCATTTTCCGACTCTGTAGAATTATCTATCTCAACCTGTGTTTGCGTGCCAAAGCGCATTCGATAATGTGTTCCATCCGGTTCTACTTCAATGACCGTAAGATTTAGCGCGGGGTGCTCTATACCTACCATGTCCAACCGTGAACCCGATTTGGTTAAAAGCACATGTCTACCCGCTAACCCTTTCACGACAATTGCTGCAGGCAACGCGTATCGTGGTGACTCCTCATAAGCGATAAGGCATTTTGCATCTACCGGTTCTGATAGTATAACCCCCATATTGCCTGCTGAAGCCCATAGGTAGTCATGAGCGTGCGCATGTGCACCTACCCACCCCATTTGACCAATACATGTGCCTAATTCGCTATCAGGTGAAATGGGTTGAAGACCCGGTTGATAACCCCTCATACACCACTGTCGGTATAGGTAACTATGTGCTGGTGGCGGTTGCTGGTGCGTCAAGTAAGGATTGACTAATGTTAATTTCACTTGTACCTTTTGGTATAAATTTCTATTCCAAATACTTTATCTTAAAATATACCATGTTTTAAGGGCTTTAGCAAGTTAAAACGTTGAATCACACTATTGGGTGTGTAAAGTTTTTGTAGAAATCCGCACAACTCCTATTGTAGGGGCGGGTTTCCGTGCCTGCCTGTTGCATGGCAC
>JAGWBU010000012.1:16225-22099 GCA_021295735.1 Candidatus Poribacteria bacterium
CACAGGGACCCCGCCCTACAGTGGAAAACGCCGCGTAATCATTGCAAATTGAACCTATGTAACCAAATATTTACACACCGCACACTATTTCTTTTCTTGAATTAATAGCGCTTTTCTGGTATCCTGTTGCACAGTGAAACACTCCAAACTAAACGACAACCACAGAAAATCAGCAGCCATAAGGAAAGAACCGGTGAAACTCAATAAGCATATCCCAATTCACTTGCCCATCGCACATTGAAAGATCTATCGCCAAAAGAATTATACGTCTTGATGAGCATTTCCAAAACCCATGATTTCTCAAATATTTTGAACTTTTACCAGAACTTTTAGAGTTTTGCGGTGTTTTCAACAATATCTATGAAGAAGAATTGGTTTACGAAAGAACAGAGAGAAATGCTAAGCAAATTGAAACACACCCACAAACCCTTGTGGAGCAGACGTCCGACGCTTCTTCGGAAACGCTGACTGCTACGAAGCACAGGTTTCCCCACGCTTTAGCGTGTAGGTACTATGACTCTTGTAAATCACCCTAAATCTGGCAATAGGAGAGTTGAACATGCGACCACTAACGATCTCACTACCAGATTATCTCTATGAGAAATTGATACAACAAGCACAAGCGTCCGAAACTTCTCTTGCAATTTAATTTGCAAGCGGTTTTGAAATATGTTAAGATCATAATAGCACAAACAGAAAATCAGAGAATTAAATTTCATTGCTGAAAAATAAGGAGTTACCTTATGCCAAAACCGAGTGCCTCCTCAAAAAAAAATATATCGAAATTCACAAAACCTGATATGTCTGACCAGGACAACACATTAGCAGATACTGATGCGCCACTTCCCAAAAAAGAGGGAGGACCT
Source organism: Candidatus Poribacteria bacterium (assembly GCA_021295735.1). Taxonomy (GTDB): domain Bacteria; phylum Poribacteria; class WGA-4E; order WGA-4E; family WGA-3G; genus MSPOR6. The sequence goes on from JAGWBU010000012.1 coordinate 17,092, forward strand.
GTCCCAGCACCAAAATATACGCTTGAACAACTTCTTGCAAACATACCAGAACCAGATCTTAAAGTGCTGAAGTCTAATTCTTCCGAAGAAGTGAATACAGGAAAACCGATAGGCAAGGAGGCATGGTAAATTCGCCATGTATATTCCACGACGTGGTGATATAGTGTGGATTAACTTTGATCCTCAAGCGGGACATGAACAAGCAAATGTGCGTCCTGCTCTTGTGCTTTCAGATGAACAGTATAATCGTAGGTTACGTCTTGCAATAATGTGTCCAATTACGACCCGCCGTGCTTCCTATCGAAGATATCTTGATGTCTCTATCCCTCCAGAAGTAACAATTCAAAACAAAGACTCTACAGGTTTAATCAAACTCACTGGCGTAATTCAGACTGATCATATCAAAAGTCTTGATTGGTTAGAAAGAGATGCAAAGTACGCGGGTGATATGCCCAATGATGCAGTAAATCAGGTTCTGCAAATAGTTGGAACACTCGTTAAAAATTTGGGATGTACAATAATTCAATTGCTTATGGCTGTTGAAAAGGCGTTGTTGTCCACCTTACGAGCATAGAAACTACATATCCGTATACATTTTCTAAGGAGATAGCGATATGTCTCAATCCACAGACACCCATCGCACAGCGAAAGACCTATCACCTGAAGAATTAGCAGAATACAGCCGCCGCCTTGACGAGCATTTCCGAAATCGAAAGGTAGATGAGGAATTGCTGCAACGCGCATGGCACACCGCGCATCGGATTGCAGCAGTGCTCTATGAAGACTTCGGGGCAACACAAGTCGCAGTATTCGGGTCGCTTACCGAACAGGATTCGTTTTCAAAATGGTCGGATATAGATATTGCTGTCTGGGGAATTTCAGATGACGAGTATTTTCTGGCAGTATCAAAAGCAATGGATATTAGTGGATTATTCAAAGTTGATTTGGTCGATTTTGAAAGTTCTAAAGGACTGTTTCGTGAAAGGATTCAGAGTCAATTAATTACTATCGAAAAAGGAGTAGTCTACGAAGTGGACAGAAGCGTGCTGATTCAGCGTATTTCTGATGAACGAAAAAAAATAAAGGAAACTGTAGGAAAAATTGCAGAAAGATTAGAAAAGATTAAGACCGCCCCCGTTGAGTATAGAGAAGAGATAGAAACGACAATTGCCAAAAATCTTGTTGATTGTTATCGGGGTATGGAGAATATCTTTAGACGAATTGCGCTTGATGTTGACTTACGCATGCCCGATGGAAGTAGGTGGCACAAAGAATTGCTTGCACAGATGGTAGCATCACAGGTTGAACGACAACCAGTGATTTCTCAAGAGACGTTTGAACTGCTGCAGGAGCTTTTGGAATTTCGCCACGTTTTCAATAATATTTATGGAGAAGAACTGGTTTACGCAAGAATAGAAAAAAATGCTAAGCAAATTGGTGAGTTGTTTTATGTCCTCTCCAAAGAACTGGATGTCTTGATTGCTTTTTTAAATACACAAGAAAATGACTGAACATACGCTTATCCAACAAATTACCGACTTCTGCCGATTGCTCCGGCAGATGGGCGTTAATGTTACAACAACTAATCAACTCAGTTGGTGCAAGAGCCTTGAGTTGATTGACATTAGCGAACGGGAAACGTTTTATCATACAGCACGAACAAATTTGATTGCGAACCAAGCAAACAAAGAAACATTTGACTTGGCTTTCAATTTGTTTTGGCGGTATCCACGCCCCGAATTCCAAACTGTTGATACGGAAGGTGAAGAACCTGAACCTTCTGCACTGCAAGACCTATATGATGCTGACAACGAAGAGGATGTCCTTGATCAGTGGTTGGATTTTGAGCAGGAAAACGATGAGGAGGAAGGACAGGAAGACGACCCTATCGCTTATAGTATGGAAGATGTCCTGACCCGAAAGGATTTTAGTGAGTTTACTACGGAGGATATGGATAAGGCACAGGATATTGTTGCAAAATTAGCAGCGATATTAGCAACAAAACTGAGTAGACGAAAGGTTATTAGCAAAAAGGGAAAGATCATTGACTTCCGGAGAAGTTGGCGTAGGAGTCTTGCACATGGCGGTGAACCGCTTGAATTAATGCGGAAACAACAGAAAATCAAAAAGACAAAAATTTTGCTCCTCTGTGATGTGAGTGGGTCTATGGATTGTTATGCGAAATTCCTAATCCAATTTATCTACGGCATGCAACAGGAATTGAGAGAAGTTGAGGTCGCTGTCTTCAGCACACATCTAACAAACATTACAGGACTGCTTCGGCGGAAAGGTTTGGCAGAAGGGCTGAATGAAGTTGCAAACGTCGTCCCAGACTGGTCAGGTGGCACAAAGATTGGGGAGAGTCTGTTAGAATTCTATCGGCAGTTTGCCACGTCTTTTTCTGCATATCGTTCAGTGGTAATCCTCATCAGTGATGGTTGGGATAGAGGAGAAGCAGATCTGCTGCGCCGATCTATGGAGATGCTACATCGGCATGCGTATAAACTCATTTGGCTCAATCCGTTGCTCGGTAGCGACACCTATCAACCGATTTGTAGAGGTATTCGTACCGCATTACCTTATGTAGATTATTTCCTTCCCGCACACAATTTGGAGAGTTTGGCACAGTTGACAAAAGTATTGATTCCGCTCTGGGCAAAATGAGTGGTGTCTGTAAACTATAGAAAATAAACAAGGAATTCTAACTATGCAAGTTCAAGCAGCGGTGATGCTCCAACCGGGACAGATAGAAATCCGCGAATTTGACAAACCGACACCTGCAGATGATTCCCTTCTGCTACAAGTTGACAAAGTCGGTATTTGTGGTAGTGATAAGCACATGTATCTCGGACACACAGCCCTGAAGTTTCCTGTCATTCCTGGGCATGAAGTTGTCGGTACAGTCTCCGAAATCGGCAAAAATGCTAATCAAGTTATGAATGTGATGGGCGGTCCCATTAAAGCAGGTGATCGTATCACCGTGGTACCCGGATCAAAAAACTGCGGTAGATGCTACTACTGTTTACATGTCCCTGGACGTCCAACTTTATGTTCTGGACGGACTATTTATGGGTTTAGCAACAGTGAAACACCTCCGTATCTGAACGGAGAATTCTCTGAATATACTTATATTCACGGCAACTCTTGGGTTTACAAAATACCTAAGGATATTCCTGAGGAAATATCTGTCCTGACAGAACCAGTAGCGGTAGCGACACGTGCTGTTGAACGCGCATGTGCACCTGGATTGCCGCAGGTAGGCGATGGCTACAGCATTGGAAGCAGCGTTGCCGTGCTTGGGTGTGGTCCAATCGGTCTCCTTGTCATCGCTGTGTTACGGGATAGTGGGGCAGGGACTATCATTGCTACCGACCTTGTAGATAGTCGTTTAGAGATGGCAGAACAGATGGGAGCAGATGTCGTTATAAATGTTGGGAATACCACGCCAGAAGAACGGGTTGAACAGATTCAATCTCTCACAAATGGTGTTGGTGTAGACATAGCAATTGAGTGTGCAGGGATACCTGCTGTTTTCTCTGAAGCATTAGATGTTGTGAGACGTGGCGGGAAGGTTATTGAAGTCGGGCACTACACCGATTCGGGTGAAACCCAAGTAAGACCGCATCAAATTTGTAACAAGGACTTAGATGTCTGTGGGGTATGGGCATATCCACAAATCCAATTTCAAACAGCGTTGGATTTTCTTCAACGAACACGCGCACCATTGCACAAACTGATAACACATCACCTTCCATTGAATCAATTGGAAATAGGCATTGATATGCTTGGCAAAGAAGGTGTTTACAAAGTTGTGATTGAACCTCAATCCTAAGAATATTCAACAAATATGCTGAATTATCATCAAACCACTAAATGAAATCCAATATATGGGTGAAAAAATGAAAAATCAAAAACGTATATTCATTTTACTATGTTATTATCCTTTGTCGTTATGTTTCTTTAGTCTTGGTATAATAAAAACCTTTGCTGCTGGCGACCCACCTAAGAGACCGAAAGAATCTTCACTTTACAGAACAATTGAAAACGCGAAAGCCTATGTCGTGAAGAACCAAAATAAAGATGGAGGCTGGCCACTAATATCGGGTGAAAAAAGTGATGCGGAAATCACTGCTCTTGCCATCTGGGCTTTAACTGAAACGGGTTGGGGAACCGGATCGCGTGTTATTCGCAATGGCGTTAGATATTTGAAGAAAACACAGCGTGAAGATGGTAGTTGGAACAACAATACCGCTCACACCGCCTTCGCTCTCATCGCCTTGGCAAACGCAAAGGCGGATGCCGACATACGATTTGATGGACTTCAATGGCTCAAGAACGCACAGAATCCCAGTGGAAGTTGGGGACGCAAAGACAAAAGTCCTGGACACCTTCTCTATACTTCCGCCACGCTTGTCGGATTTAAAAAACTTGGCTTCACATGGACGCGTTTCAAACCTGTTCTTACCGGCATGGAGTGGCTCGGTAATGGAGAACGAGTTAATTTTGAGAATGTTTGGCATCTGCCAGGTGGAACTCAGTCGGATATTTTTGTAACATCTTGGGCACTGCAGGGTTTATTGCCTGACTACGATCTTGATGAACAGATCGCTTGGTTAAAGCAATTCCAGCATGAAGATGGTGGATTCCCCAGATTCAAGGGCAAACCGAGTGATCCAGAGGTGACTGCTGCCGTTATTATGGCACTTGCAGCTGGAAATGACCCACTCAATACGCGACGCATTGCTATATCCTACTTCACAAAAGCACAAGAACCTGATGGAGGCTTTGTGAGTGATATTCCAATAGAACTCAAGACACCTACCGCGAACTTACAATCTACCTGTTTCGCGCTGATCGCTATCCATGCAAAAACAGACAGTGACCGCTAAATTATTTAAGAAAGAAATTGCTGAATTTTCTCTGTGGGAGGGGTTTTCAACCCCGCAGCATGCCATACGCGCATGCTGCGTTGATTTGGATGAATGCCTACACGCGCATTCAGCGTTGA
>JAGWBU010000012.1:22134-54610 GCA_021295735.1 Candidatus Poribacteria bacterium
CAAATCAACGGTATGAATGCCCTTTGGCATTCCCCGTATGGCATTCGCCATGGTTCATACCGTTGATTTCTTGATTTGGCGCATTCATCGTTGATTTGGATTTTATAGGTTTAGGTTCACAAATCGGGCGGACAAGGTTTCCCTCCCACAAGAGGTAATCCGGTAATTATGTGCTTAAATTGACACTTACTGGGTTAAGCGTAAGCAAAACCTATGGTCATCATTTTTGTAGGAGGGAACTCCGATTCCCGACTAAAATGGATCCCGATTCGGAGATCGCTCCTACTAAAGAGGCGTCTGTTAAACCTAATCCATAAGCTAAAATGACACCTACTCGCGTCAATCAAAATTCAACCAGTAGCTGTGGGATAATTGCCGCACTTCGCGTAGGTTTTTCAACGTTATTTACTTGATACACAAGTCGCGCTAAAGCACCTTCCGTGAAATGCCAGGTCAACGCACCACCCAGTGTTGACCAAACCTGTTCATCAGGTTCTTGGTTAAATGCAAACGTGCTAAATTTCTCCATATTCGGATTCCATACATCATACTTCAACCGAACATCTAAAGTTTCTGTCAAAGGTAACTCAGCGTGGAGATAATATCCTTCAACCGTTGCGTTGCGATCTTCCGATGGAATTGGAATGTATAGATATTTCAAGAGTTGTGTATCTTGTCCACGAACCCATTCTGCGGCAAGATCAAATCGCCACAACTTGAAACTTGTCGCCAGACCGACACGGCGTTTATAGAGCAACGTTGACGGGTTAACATCACCGTTTATAGGATTAAACGGATAACTATTGCCATCAAAATAGGATGCACCAAGCCAAATCCGCTTTCCAAAAACAGGAAGAGTGCCATTCACATGAACAAACAACGGCGGACTGTTATTTCGGATCGGTTTAAGAACACCGCCCCCACTCCCGTGCGGGCCGATTCGGATGCCTGTTCCCACCGTTCCCTCCGTGACAGTGCGGAGTGAATCTGGACCATCCGCAAGCGATAGCACATACGAGACGGGACCTACGAAACCGTTTAGTTGAAATCCGCGGTCAGAAATAAAACCGATGTTCTTTCGAACCAGATTATATAGAGGATTCGCCGCAGCGTCAGACTTCGTATCAATACCGAAACCGTGTCGAAACCGACCGATTTTCATAGACGCACCCTTTGGTAAAACGGGTAATCCTGTCAGGATAGCGTAAACAAATCCGTGGTCGTCTGCAACCTGTGTTCCTAACGGAGAAGTCGTCAGTAGCTGCTCACCTAATATGCTAACATGATCGCCGACATTCGTTGTTACCACAAATTCAGCAACGTGAATAAGCGTAGTACCACTGTTCCAATTGTCTCTATCAGGTATCAAATCCTGTCCGCGAGTTGGACGGCGGATATCCAATGCGCCGCCGAATATAAGGTCTCCAAACACACCACCGAGAAAATCAGAGCTACCAGTATCCTCGGTTGCATCAGCGTCATCAAAACTAAAAACGTCTCCGTCATCAATATCTAACGCTTCATCCGATGCAGAGAGAACGTTTGAAGGTTCAACATTTTCAGGTGTACTGGCAGCATCACCTGGGTAGGAACGGGCAAGAAGTTCAGCGATATTGCTAAATCCATCTTTATCTGAATCCGTCTCTTCAATACGAAGGAAAGTTGACTGATTCATACCGTTGTGTAGGAATGCTCTGCCGTAGGGATTAGGCGAATCCCCACCCTTCTTTGAAAAATGGCATACGTTACAACCGCCTGTCCATTTATATTTAGCCTTGAACATTTTATAAAACGCTGGCAGAGCAAATACTGACTGCCCTGCGATCATAGCCCAAAAGAGAGCCATCGCGCAGAAGAGCAAAATTTTGCGCATGATAAATTCCTTTTAATGAATGTAGAGCGAACTTGGAATCCGCCCTATGAGGTATAAGGTTTAATACGCCTCAAGGTCAATCTCTTCTTCGCTAAACCGGATGTGCGCTTGTTTTATTAACGCTTCTATTTCATCCCACTGCTTACGCGTCTCGTCAGAAATTCCTTTTTCATTAAGTGCTTTAGCAAATTCAGTGAGCGTTTTGCTAAACTTATCTTGCATCTCGACGTACTCTTCCTTCTGATCAGCATTTTTCGGCGGTTCAAAATCGGAAATACCTTTGGCGTATAAAGCAAGTTTTTTGGCAGCGGCTACCGCTTCTGCTTTTCCCTCGCCTTTGTCAAAGTAGTCAAAGATTTCAAAATAGGCATCCACCATTAAAATCATGAGTTCCTTCAAGTCCTCAACTTCAGGCATCTCCTCAGGTGATTCTTCCGGTGGTGGTGTCTTTTCCGCATCCGATTTTGGCTTGCGTTTTAGAAATAGCGCATAGCTCATGACCAGTGTTTTTTTCGGGATCAAAGCGACAGCTTTTGATGCCTCTTCATGCCCTTTAACGGCTTCAATATCCTTACCGACCTTGAAAGCATCGTCTATTCCCTTGCCAACAAATTGCTTGAGAAAGTTCGCTGATGCAATCGCATCCGATTCCTTGTGTTCATAGACCGCTACTTTCACGATCTTTCCCTTCATGTTAAGTCCAACGGCACCGTCAATAGTACCACGCGGGCCTTTCACATCAACGAACAGTACCAAACCGATCGGTTTCTTTTGATCACTAATCGGAATATAGAAGATCGGTTTTTGGTCTTCTTGCCGAAGTTTAGCCCCTAATTCTTTCTCAATAGATGCGATTTTGTCTGGCTTGAGTATAACAGTTCGTTGAACAAATTTTTTCGCTTTTGGGAAGATAGCAGCGAGTTTCTCACCTGGCCACTCCGTTTCATGCGCGTCACTGAGTAGTGGGGTAATTACCATCAAGGAAACTAACATAAGCAGCATGCCCGTATGAGACGGACGGTATATTTGGGAATTCATCTTTTTCTCCTTATTTTGGAATTATAGGGTGGGTGCCCACCCTATAATTCCACGTGATTTAGTCTGACTCCTCAACTTTGACCATGAAAGTAGGAAACAGAATTTGATCGGTGTGCTTAAGCTGACCGAAAATCTGATAGACTCCAGCTTTCGGAAATGTAGTCATGAGCATTACAGCTGGGCCGAATTTCTCTGGCGTTGTACCTTGATGCTGATGTCCGGTTGCAGGAGGCTTTTTCATTTTATGTCCGGCATGCGGATCTTTCTTCATCATCTTGTCTGTCCGTTCATTCATAGGAACTGTACCATGCGTATGCAGTATACCATCTAAACGGGTACTTACGATAGCAAAATGCATTGGTGCATCTAAAAATGGAACGAGATCAGTAATCGGTTTTCCATCGCGCGAAAAATGATAGGTGATATGAACCATCTCACCTGCCTTGATTTGTTCTGGCACTTTTATTTTTACGTGATATTTGGATGTCCCTTTACCATCAATGATAGAAACAGCTTTTGTAAACCGATCTCCGCCCTCTTCTGTATAACCAAAAACAACTTTTTCCCGCTGAAAATCATCAGAAATATCTGCCATTTTCTTATCACCTTCAACATCTACATACAGATATTTCGCGAATTCGGCATCTGCAGTCATCACATCAAGTGCAAGAATGTATCTACCAGCAACAGGGAAAGTAAAGTGCACTGTATAAGTGCCTTCAAGTTCCGCCATCATGTCCCGTGACTCAAAATCTTCGGGATGAATATGTCCGATGATCTGTAGGTTCTCACCGACTATTAGCACATGCAGAATCCGGTCATGATGTATCATAAGGTCTGTAAAAGGTTCTCCCTTCGCATCAGTAAGATGAAACATCAGGGCTGCAGATACACCAGCCTGAATCTTTTGCGGCTCAGTGTGAAGCTTAACATTTAAGTCAGCAGTTTTATCTGCCTTATGTGTGCTGTGCTTCTCATGTTGCTCGGTAAAACCGAAGTCTACAAAAAACAGTGTAGTTACAACTATTGCTATAGCAAAACGAAAAATGAAAAACGTGGAAATTCGGGATAGCATTTTAATTCCTCCATACATTTAACCCGTAAATTAAGTATAAATTCAAATAGATCAATTTCCCGTTGCCTCACACAAAGGTAGGGAAAGGAAATCGTTCAAATTATTTGTAAAAGTTACTTTTAAGAACGGGTGTACGGAGGGCCGCGACGGGATATGTCGCTATTTAAAAGAGAGGTAAATAGCTTAGATGGGGATGGGAGATGAAGCAATATCTCCTGATCAGTAGGTAAAGTCGCAGAGAACGGAACAATAGAAACGATTTGGTGTGTTAACGATTCACGGATAACGTCTCCATTATGTGAATCGCTGGGGAGAATAAGTTCTAAGCTATTTAAACAGCAAGCAGTCTCACTTTCTGATGGTGTTTCAGATTCACTTGCGGCATCTGTTTTATGGCAACACGACGAACTTGTTTCAGCATATTCCATCTGTATTTTTTCAGATAAGCCACTACACAAGATTTGTCCAAAAGCCGCACAGAATAGTGGGCATACAGAATAAACGCAGACCAATACTGCAAGTAAGATGGGAAATTGCCAATGTTTTCGCAACATTTCTAAATTACTCCACTGTTTCGTATAAAAATAAAACGAATTAAACGCTTCAAAGATATTATACACCAAAATTCAAAAAAGTTGCAAGAAAAAATTAGAAGACGGGTATAAAAAATTTTGCCACATAGATTGGATTGAGAGGTATTAAGAGTAACGTGAGTTTGATAAAAGGATTCAATTTTGAATGTTGTGTTTCGTTTACGTTCATCTTGGCACCGAAATCAGAACAAGTGCCTTTGCTCCGTGAATCAACGCCAAATGCGCGTTTGGCATTTGGCGGGTGCGATATGTCCGTTGAAGCCACATAGCACTCCTACGGAGCGCAAGAACTTGAAAACCTAACTTCTATAAACATAGCACGCCGCTGGCGTGCTGTTGGATTCCTCTAAATAATTGAGTCAAACTTACGTTAATATTATTATCAAACTCACGTTAAGAGTAGATTTTTTATTTTTCTGAATCACGGATTATGCAGATTGCACAGATTGCACGGATTTTGGGACAACCTGCTGTCAAATCAACGTCAATATATCGGGTTAAAAACCCCTCCTACAAGAAAGAAGGAGTGATAATGCCAAAAATCTTACACATCCTTAGAGGACAGTTATAAAAAGGATTGCACTTCGGACAGAAAACCTGTATAATTTGAATAATAAAAAAGAAACCGATAAATACTCCACAGTTTCAAACTGAAAACCCAAACCCCTATGGTAAGGAGATCCCAATGGCAAATATAAAAATCCCCAAGGGATGGGAAATCCCAGAAAATCAAGTAACTCCTGAATCAGCCTATATTAACCGTAGAAAGTTTATCAAAGACCTCGGCATTGCAGGTGCTGGCGCGTTGTCGCTTTTCGGCACAAGTGCTTGTGCGCAAGAAAGCAAGGTTGCGAAACAACTTGAACCCTATCGCATGCAGACTCTTGAGGCTAAAAAGAACAAAGAATTCACTGTTAAACGGGAACAAACTGATGAAATTGTCGCAGCAACTTACAACAACTTCTATGAGTTTACCAGTTCAAAAAGCACTGTTTGGAAACGGGTTGAAAGGTTTAAAACGCGTCCGTGGGAGATTGAAATATCCGGGCTCGTTGAAAAACCGATGACCTTAGATGTAGATGACCTAATTAAACAGATGCCCCTTGAAGAACGTATCTATCGTTTTCGTTGTGTTGAAACTTGGGCAATGGTTGTTCCCTGGATCGGTTTCCCAATGAAAGCGTTGCTTGAAAAAGTTCAACCAAAGTCTGAAGCGAAATACGTAAAGATGGTCACATTTATGGATCCTGACGTTGCGCCGCATCAAAACAATTTTGGTTTGCCGTGGCCTTATGTTGAAGGGTTAACACTCGCGGAAGCCATGAACGACCTAACGTTAATGGTTGTCGGTGTCTATGGACATATCTTACCGCCACAGCACGGAGCACCCATTCGGTTGATTGCGCCATGGAAATACGGGTTTAAAAGTATCAAATCTATTGTTAGCATTGAACTAACCGACAAGAAACCTCGAACCTTTTGGAACGTCATACTTCCGAGAGAATACGGCTTTGAAGCAAACGTTAATCCGAACGTTCCGCATCCGCGTTGGTCGCAAGCCACTGAATGGATGATTGGCTCAATGGAGAGACATCCAACAGTGATATACAACGGTTACGGCGAATCTGTGGCGCATCTTTACTAAAGGCAACTTCCAAGTCGCAAATTACAAATGATGGTAGATTTTAGGATTACTTGGACATCTTGCACCAGCGAGGTTAGGAAACCTCGCCTACTGGGCACAAAAGTGTCCATTACTTTTTATGATTCATCATAAGATGGAGAAAGCAAATGAATAGCAAACAAACATTCAGAAAAACCGCGTTGGGTTCAATGCTTCTCGTTTTTCTGTTATTTATTGGGTGTTTTGAGTCTGTTATTGACACACTAAACCAAGAGAAAGACGAATCTATTGTTGCTCCAGTTGATTCAGGCGTTCCCATGGCGAACACCAAATTCGGCTTTAATCTGTTTAATGCGATCTGGGAAACTGAACAGAATCAGAATATCTTTATCTCACCGTTCAGCGTTTCTACTGCCTTAACGATGACGTTAAACGGCGCAGCTGGTGAAACAGAACAGGCAATGGTTGACACGCTTCAACTACAAGGTATAGACTCCGATTCCATCAATTCCAGTTACGCTCAATTGCAACAGACACTTCAAACAGCGGACTCGAAAGTGACACTTACAATTGCAAACTCGCTTTGGGGCAACGAAGGGTTCTCATTCAAATCTGATTTTCTGCAGCGCAACACTCAATTTTTCAAAGCTGAAATCTCAATACTTGATTTTTTGGACCCAAATTCTCTAACAAGAATTAATCAGTGGGTAAATGACAATACAAATGGCAAAATCCCAAAAATTCTTGATGAAATAGACGCGAATGCGGTGTTATTCCTAATTAATGCGATCTATTTCAAGGGTGCATGGCAAACAGAATTCGACCCTATGCATACGCGCGATGGGACGTTTCATCTCATAAACGGGAGCACAAAGCAGGTGCCGATGATGTTTAGATCAGGGCGTTATTCCCATTACCGTGGAGATGCTTTCCAAGCCGTTAACCTCCCTTATGGCGATGGGCGGATAAGTATGTATATTTTTCTTCCCGCCCGCAATTCCAACCTGAATACCTTTTTAGAAACTTTAACCCCGGAGAATTGGGAAAATTGGATATCACAGTTCCGCGAACAGGAACTGTCCCTCAGAATCCCTAAATTCAAACTGGAATATGGAACAAAAGAACTTAATGACGCGCTTACAGCACACGGTATGGGTATAGCATTTGATGCAAATCGGGCGGATTTTAGCCGGATGGTGTCTTTAGAAGATTTAGGGGCAAATCTATATATTGATAAAGTTTCCCATAAAACTTTTATTGAAGTTAATGAAGAAGGTACAGAAGCTGCTGCTGTAACTGTTGTTGGGATCGTAAAAACCAGTCTGCCACCAGAATTCACTGCTGATCGACCATTTTTCTTTGCAATTCGTGATAACCAAACAGGAACGGTGCTATTTATAGGTACTGTTGTAGACCCTCAGCCATAATATGTGATGATCCAGATAAAAAGCGTTGTTTTACTTTTCTTACTTCTGCCTATATTTTCTACAGCTGCCACATGGGAATCGTCAGAAAGCACACATTTCCGCGTTTACTACCGAGAAGACACGGCGGATCCAGCGTTAATTCTTCAAATTGCCGAAAAATTCTATGATGAGTTACCACGGATAACACGACACATCCCAGATGAAACAATTAAAATCTGGGTTTGTGATACGCAAAAAGCGTTTCAAGCCTCAGTCCATGCACCGATTCAGGATTGGGCGGTTGGATGTGCGTTTCCGTTGAGTCGGCGCATCATTATCCAAAATCCAAGCCAGATAAGGGCGGCAGAACTCCAGTTAGCACAAGTACTTCGTCACGAAATAGCACATGTCCTTTTTGGACAATATACGCGAAAAGCCGTCAAAGGAATTCCATTATGGTTTGTGGAAGGAATCGCAATCTATTTCTCAAAGGAGTGGGTGCCGGGGCGCCACGAAACTTTGCTCAAAAAAGTTTTCTCAAAATCTATCATGCCGCTTCACGAATTAACAGAAAAATTCCCAGTTTCATCAAAAGGCGCAGATTTGGCTTATGCCCAAAGCCAGGACGCACTCCGTTGGTTCGTTGAAGTCAATGGTAGCGAAGCACTATGGGCAGTTATTGATAAACTGCATACTGGAATGAATCTCAACGCTGCTTTTGGAGCAGTTCTTGGTTATAATCTTGATACCTTTGATAAACTTTGGCGAGAATCTTTGCCGCAACGTTATCCTTGGGCAGCCCTTTTGTCCAGTTCCTATGTTTTTTGGGGCGGTGTCGGGGGATTATTCCTTCTTACTTATCTCGTCTGCTGGAATCGTAGGCGAAAACAACTCAATAAACTTGCACAGCAAGAAGATATGGTAGATCCATTCTTCAGAGAGTAAACCAATGAATAGTACCCTAATTCACACGCTGCTTTTGCTTGTCTGTTTTACTATGGCAGCAACTGCACAACCCAAACATGTTTCACAATATCCTAATCAACTTACACGTGACGGACACGTCATTGTTCTACCCGACCGCGGCGCCGTCTATATTGTTTCTGATCTACATGCACACTGGAACGATTTTAATCAATGGTTACAACAAACCCAACTTATTGAACGGATTAAAGCAGGTGATGATGTTTACGGCATAATGCTCGGAGATTCGATTGACTATAAACCCGATGAAGAACCTAAGCCTCCTTATGGCGATGTACAAATAGTTAACCGCGTCATTGAAATACAACGGCAGCTTGGGGATAAAGGTAAAAGATTAATCTATATTAGAGGCAATCATGAATTAGCTGCGGCAAATACTTACGCCATGATGAAAAGTCACGGAATGACTAATCAAAATCGTCCAGTATTTATTCGGAAATTGTACAACGGTATAAATGGAAGTTATTATAAACAGTTTAATTTTATTGAGCGCATGACCGACGAGCATTTTGAATTCCTCATCAATCTCCCAACAGTCGTCATCGGCAAAAACGGTTTTGTCGCCATTCACGCCGGACCAGCACGTTCTATTATCAGTTTAGAGGATCTCATAGACCCTGGTCCCAAAACGCTTGACGAGTTGTTGTGGGACAGACCAGATACCGTCCTTGGTGGTGGGTATACATTTAAACACACCGAAAAATTTCTCAAAGCACTCAGTGCGAATTTTCTTATTGTTGGACATACACCTATCGGTTATTTTCCACCAAAATATATCAAGGACGGAGTCGCCCGACTCGATGGAAAACAACTGATTTTTTCTACTGGTTACGGCGGACTCCGCGGCGGACAAACCTATATTGAAATTGACTTGGCAAAAACTTATACCTCTGTTGAGGAATTAAAATCAGGTGTCAACATCCATCCCCTCTATCCAAAATAATATAAGAGTGTCATAATATGCGAGCGTTGATTTACATTATGACCCCTGTCCTGATTTTGACTGTTTTTCTTGCATCGCGCTTTGTTACATGGGAAAAACTGAAAGGTGTAGACAGCAAAGCACTAAAACATCTGACTGCTGGCACTCAATTTCTTAGAAACGGGAAAAACTATCAAGCCATAACAGCACTTACACAGGCAATTGAGGTTGAGCCAAAATATGCTGAGGCTTATGTCAAACGTGGACTTGCTTATTATCAACTTGCACGTTACAAAGACGCAATTGCTGATTATACCCAAACCCTATCTCTCAATCAGTATTCTGCCGATGCTTACGCAAGTCGCGGAGATGCCTATCGTGCTTTAGGTGATGTTCCGCGCACAATTACTGACTACACCGCCTCCCTTAAAAAAAGAAAGGATGCATGGGTAATGTCAAAACGGGCGGAAGTTTATTTTGAAACCGGTAAAATCGATGAGGCGATTAATGATTATTCTTATATTGTTAAACACCGTCCCTCTGCAATTGCTTTTTACAACCGCGGCAGAGCATACTACGAACAGTTTCTACTTTCAAACAAGCAGAATGAAATATTAAAACTTGCCTTAGCGGATTTCGACAAAGCTATCGAGATGCAACCGAGTTTTGCTATAGCGTATCTCAATCGAGGCGACATTTATGCGTATTTGAAACAGCAAGAATCGAAAGAAACCGACTATTCACAGGCTATCAATCTACTAACCGATGCTATTCAAAACTGGCAAAATGAAGCACATGAACTAATTCCGATATATCTTTGGCGCGCAGTCGCTTATAAAAAAGGTAACCACGTTGACAAAGTGATAAATGATATAGAAAAGGTTTATGAGTTTTTCGTCCAATTTTATTTGAAAAAAATAAGAATTTCTGATATACTATGAATATAGGTTGAAATACTCCTGAGTTCAATATAATCATATCATTACTACGGTCTCTCATATATTTGTTTGGTACAAAAGCAAACGGTAACCAAGGAGGTATACGAAATGTATCGAAACTTGATAAGCATAATAATTGGTTTGATTTTTATCATCGGTGGATTTTCAATTTGGGTTGTGGAAATTCAAGCGAATGAACAATCAACACCTAAAATTGAGCAACAGCAGGTCCAGACAAAAGAAAAGGAAAATACCTGCAATTGTTCTGCAAAAACAGATGAAAAGGATGAAGCGGAAAAGCCTGAAACAGATACACAGGAGCAAGCACAAGTAAATGTCTACAAAGAATTTACCGCTGAAGGGTACCGTCAAGTGTTGACCAAGCAATTGGACGAAGATACTCAGGTGACAGTTCGCAACGAGCATACACCAGATGGCAAACAACACGGTTGGTCTGCAGGAGTGGAGTTTTCGTTAGATAATGATGGCAAGGCAGTTCGTATCCTAAAAAAGACGGTAGCCGTTGTAACCTATGTCCCGAAGAAAATTGGACAAGGTGCTGTCTTTGTTGGTAAGAGTATAAAAAAGTTGTTTCGGTGACGGCAAA
Source organism: Candidatus Poribacteria bacterium (assembly GCA_021295735.1). Classification (GTDB taxonomy): domain Bacteria; phylum Poribacteria; class WGA-4E; order WGA-4E; family WGA-3G; genus MSPOR6. The sequence continues at coordinate 33,195 of JAGWBU010000012.1, forward strand.
CGGTTTTGCTGCAAACTTTCTGCGTGAGCATACAATAAGTTATAGTAAGTTTTAGAATTAACGGGACATTTTGAGATGTGAATCAACGCCAAATGCCAAACGCGCATTTGGCGGGAGGGAACTCCGATTCCCGACTATCGGTGAGTTTCGTCGCGATTCGGGGATCGCTCCTACAGAAATGTGTATCTTTATTTTTTAAGTTCACTATAACTCACGTTAAAATTCAAATTTTTAACAGGAGGAGACAGGTATTAATATGACTGGAGAAGCATTAGGTTTAGTGGAAACAAGAGGCTTGGTTGGCAGCATTGAGGCTGCAGATGCCATGGTAAAAGCCGCTAATGTTCGACTTGTTGGTTACCAACAAATCGGGGGCGGTTACGTTACTGTGATGGTGCGTGGAGATGTTGGTGCTGTGAAAGCCGCAACAGATGTTGGTGCAGAAGCTGCTGCACGTGTTGGTGAAGTCGTTTCAGTGCATGTGATTCCACGTCCACATGCTGAAGTTGAAACCATCCTGCCAAATGAATCATAATTCATGAACAATCCTCTAATACGTTTGAATTCGAATAAATAACAAATTGCGATGCATGACCAAACCTTAGTTGAGTTAATTACCCGCCGTGTGGTAAGTCGATTGTCCAATGATCAGCCTTGCAGCGGGTGCGCTTTGCGCAGCTGCGAAGCGGGGAACCGAGCTTGTGATGTTGCTACGGCGCAACAAAAAATTCCGGTTGGTGTTTCTGCACGACATGCACATGTAACCCAAGAAGACCTTGAAATTCTTTACGGCCCGGGACACCAGCTTACTGTCTACGCACCGCTTTATCAACCAGAAGCGTTTGCTGCGAATGAAACAGTCACGGTTGTCGGAAAGCGGATGCGTGCCATTGAACATGTTCGTATTCTCGGACCTGTCAGGGATTATTCACAAGTAGAGGTAGCGCAGACGGAGGCAATTCGCCTCGGTTTGAACCCGCCGATTCGGGATTCTGGCGATCTTGCTGGAGCTGAAGCGATAACCCTTGTCGGTCCCGCAGGAAGTGTTTATTTAGAAGAGGGCGCGATTTGTGCTACGCGACACATTCACATGACACCTGAGCAAGCGGAGGCTTTTGATATCACGGAAACAGACCTTTTAAAAATCCGCATTCCGGGTGAACGTGCGCTAACGTTTGAAAACATTCGCCCAAAAATTCATGAATCTTATGTGCTTCAGATGCATCTGGATACGGATGATTCTAATGCCGCTGGTTTGAAAGGCGGCGAAGCTGTTGAATTACTACGCGACAAAACATGACGCCAGAACAGATTGCCCAAATAGAAAAAATTGTTGAGAAAGTGCTTGAAGCACACTTCCGTAGCACACAACAATCTGAAAAACAGCTGCTCGTAATATTGGGCGCTACGCAACTCCCATTAGAACAGGTAATTCAACAATTCCAAACGTGCATGCAAGAAGGATGGAAAATTAGAATTATTCTATCCGATCTTGCAACTAAAACAGCAAACTTTGATCCCATATATTCGACGTTTGGTGAAGATAACGTATTGTTGGAAAACAATTTAAGCGATATACCGTCTTTTGTGGAAAGTTCTTCACAGATTGTTCTACCCGCACTTTCCTATCCGATGGCGGGGAAACTCGCTTTGAAGTTAGTTGATACCCCTTGTACCTATTTGGTTTTCCATGCGCTTTGTTGCGGAAAACGCGTTATAGCTGCATCAGACGTTTCAACTACAAGGAAGTATACAGATAAAAAATCACTTACGCTTGACCAAATTGAACCTGCACATGTAAACGCGTTGACCGAATTTGGCGTTAAATGGGTAACAGTAGATCAAATTGCGGTAACAGTTCGTGAAGGCAATTCACCAAATCATGTAAGTATAGAAACTCCGGTGATCAGCGCGAATGTGATCGCGAATCTGGCATCTAATGTTCAGGAGTTAGTTTACACTAAACCATCTATTATAACACCTCTTGCGCGTGAATATGCACAAAAACGAGGTGTTAAGCTTACACCTAAGATTGTAAGTGTAGATGGAGTTTAGCGAACCCAACAAATGCCGGACGCTCAGGTGGTGTTGATGCTTTCACACCTAATCTGAACCCACATAAAATTATACTTGACAATTGTGGTAAGAAATTGTATAATTTTCTACATATAGGTTTATCAAATTTATTGTAAAGCATAAAATAAGTAGTTCGCGTTTGCAAACGCGCAGCGTGTACCATTCAATTGTAAATATTTTATAAACTCATTTTATGTTGAAAGCAGAGAGAACGCAGATAGAGACTACATTTTACAGAATTAATCGAGATACGAATAGAAAGAAGAATATTATACTTAATTTACACCAACGGCTAACCCTGCTGGTTTAATATCATTAATTAGGAGGATTCTCATCATGAAACGGATTTTCACTTTGACAATCGCAGGCCTCCTCAGCTGCTTGCTAATCGGGACGTTGGCGACAGTGAGTTACGCCGATTACGGTTATTATGCGGACCGGCTGAGTCGTGAGCATCGGGTCGCGAATGATGTAGATGAATGGATAGAACGCGGCAACGCTACAATTACTGCAAGTCCTATTTTTGAAGATGGCATGCGGCTTACCGCTTGGGCAAATTCCCATCAAGATGCTGACAACTATGAATTTGCAATCGCAAGCGGTGTATATCTGTTTGAGATCCCACGGAGCGCGCAATCTATTGAAATCGTAGTTCGTTATAAAGGAGAACCAAATAGGTTTGAGATAAACGACCATTATGAACCGATTGCGGGTCGTGTTTGGATTCGTAATATCAAACGAGAGGCAACAAGACGCGGCTATCATGACCAAAACGCCGCGGAAACACGGTACGGAGATACTTTTGTACTTCGCGCAAAAAATCGCTCTGAAACAATCAAAATTCCTGTCGCCGGACACGTTGATGACGGGTGGATGGAACTTCATGTCGTTGCTGAAGGTGGCGAACAACTTGATGTTGAATATATTGAAGTTTCAACCTATCGCCGAGCACCAAAAGTTCGTGTAGTCCAGCACTATACACCTTCCTACCGCTGGCGCCCTTGGAACCGATACACCTATCTCTACTTTTACGACGGTCCCATTTATTACACTTCTGGATACAATTCCTATCTGTGTTGGAGTTATCCGGTCTACGACCATCGTTACCTTTCAATTCGCACCTATTATGGTGGTTACCTTGGTCGTTACCGCACCTATCACCCAGCACGTTATTCATATTACCACTCACCTTACTATGGTGGTTACGGTAGAACTACACCAGTATACCAGAAGCGAACACAGTTAAATAGGTGGAGTGCGCAGCACGAAACAGCGCGCAAAAATTATTCCCGGAGCCGATTAGCAATACCTTCTCGGACTTCAGAACGGACGCAAATCCAGAATAATGTCCGTGTTGTCATTGAAAACCACCGTAGGCAAGCACCTCCACCGACTGAACGTGTTGCCCGATCTGCGATAATTTCTCAGAAGCAAAGAATCGCTACAAGATCGAGCACCCGACAAAACGGAGCGGTCCGGACTTATAGTAGCCGTTCTCGCACTTCAACCCAGCCAACGGACAGTCAGCGGAGACGATTGTTTAATTCACGCTCAAATGTGAATACTGATAGGAGCAGTGCTTCATCAGTTACAAATAGGTCTTCTCAACTTTATCGGAGATCCGTATCTTCTTCAAGTCGGACGAGTACTTCGTCCAGTTCGCGTTTAAGCAGTAGTAGCAGTGAACGAACAAAACAGCGCAGTTCGTCTGTTACAACATCAAGATCCACACCGACGCGAACCCAATCACAAACGGTCAGTCGGACATCATCGTCCAGTTCTCGAACTCGTCCAACAACGACAAGCCGTACTTCAACTCGTTCAAGTTCCAGCTCAAGTAATGATGACGATGATGATAAAACCGAAAATCGGAGTCGGACAACTTCACGGACAAAACGAAGAAGATAAAACAACAGAGTTAGCATTATTTAGAGTATTTGACATTGAGGATGCCACGCGCAATAATTGCACGAGGCATCCTCAACAATAATTATAGACATCATCATCTACATCAAAATTTGGTGCTAACATCTTGGCAAACTTAGATTTCGCGCGTTATTTTTTCGCGTAGGTTTTGAGATAAACATGTTGAAAGTAATACCTTTTTTATTAACTCTTTTGATTATGTTATTGAGCGTCCAATTTTGTTATGCCGAAGAAGTTGACAACAAAATCGTTCCTACGGAATCTGAACAATCTATAAGACTAATTTCACCCATTGGAACTATGGTGCGTTCAACTGTCTTTCCTGGATGGGGACAATTTCATAGTCGTAACTACTTTCGAGGTAGCCTTGTTCTACTCGGTATTGGCAGTTCAGTTGTCGGCACTTTTCTGGCGCATCAATCCTTCGCGACAGAATATGACAACTACATAATCACTGCCGGCTATGACCCGGATGATCCTGCAGTGCTGGTAAGTTACGACAAAGCAAATCAGAGATACAAACTCAAAATGTTCTTTATCTATACAGGAATTGGGGTTTGGGCTTATAGCATTATTGATTCCTATGTCAGTGCAAACTTTTACAACGCTAATTCGCAAATTCGTTCAATTCAAGAAGACGCACAACACATCGAAAAATTGGGACTCCAAGTTGGAATCACCCCATCACGGCTCTATTTAGGGGTCGTCAAAACATTTTAATTTGGAGATGAAAATATTATGTTAAGAGAATTGGAAAAAATAAGCATCGTACTCGTTTTAATTGTATGTTTTATTGGGTGTGGTGATGTTGATAAAGTGAATCAGGTGCCTCCCGAAGACTATTTAGCAATTAATAGCGTTTTAAAACGGTGGCGGGAAGGTTATGAAACCGAAGATGTGGAGACCTATATGAGCGCCTATTGGTCTCAAGGTTTCCGATACGTGTCGGACATGGGAACAGATGGTGATAAAACTGACGACCTCATATTTGATGATATCCGAGACGAACGGGATTCTGCTATCCGTGTCTTTGGTCGATTTCAGGATATTGAGATTGAACTCTCTGTTCCACCAGAAATAGCCGTGGATGAAGACGGGAATCAAGCTGAAGTTCGAAATCACTACCGAATCCAAGGTTTCGTTGCCGATGGCGAATCACTTGAAGGCGGATTCACCGGATGGTTCGCGGAAGGTGACAATATATTCATTTTTGAAAAAAGAGATGGTGAATGGCGTATTACCGAATGGCACGATGAAGCTTTCAGCGATGAAGAAATTCGTATCGCGAATAACCTATAAATCCACACAATGGTTAAATGTAAAGGAGAACAATTTTCGCCCGGTATACGGAGAAAATGACACTCATGCCTCAAAAAGAGGAACCATTGCATGACTATCTGCAATTCATACGGAAGTACAGTTTTGTTATCTGCCTGAGCACTTTATTGGTTTTAGGGACCGCGCTTGTTATCTCACTGCGTATACCTAAAACCTATTCTGCTTATACCTTAATGCGACTTATTCAACCTAACACTGTCTCTCCTCTTTCCTCCAACAATTTGTTCCAATCAGTCTTTTCAGGAGGAGTTGATCGCAGAGAGATGGCAACAATTAGTCAAAGGTTTTCTACAGAGTCCATGCTAAATGCTGCGATTGAGAACATGGAAGAGAATGAACTCGGAGAGGTGCAGCATCTTCCCAGTATAGGAAATCTCAAACGGAAGTTGAAGGCACAAATTCATCCGGATGCTGACTATATTGAATTGTCAATTGAATTAACCGAAACTGAAGGAGGCGAGCGTAACGCGGCACTTGTGGTTAATCAACTGGCACGAGACATGCAAACATTACGGAGTGAAAATGAAAAAACAAGGTGGGCAACACATCAAAGACTCCTGAAACAAAAACGAGAAGATGTTGACAAGGAAATCCTAAAACTCACGGACGAAATCTTGGAATTTGTTCGCGAAAACGGAAGTCCGGAGACATGGTATCCGCAATTAACAAGTTTATTGGAGCAAAACCGAAACTTACAAGAACGACTTGGAATCTCTGAACAGGCACTACACGCTGCCCGTAGGCGTCTTACCCATCTCCAAACTCAGCAAAAAAACCTTCCGAAACAGTCGCAAATTTCTGAAACACAAAATCACAATCCAATCTGGATTTTTCTGCAAGAAAAATTAGTTAACTTGGAATCCCAGCGCACTGGCGATGCTGAAAAAGCAGGAAAAAGTTCACACGAACTTAGTGGACTTAATGCACAAATTGATGAAATCCAGAAACAATCTGATTCAATACCGCAAATGGCTACTGCTATTACTTATGGCACCTCTCCACACTATACCTATATACAGAATGAATTAATTGAGCTGCCCCCAACCGTTGAAAGTTATGAAAACGAAACAGAACAACTCAAAAAAGAAAAGCAAAAAGCCTATAGCCAATTGCGAGAACTACTAAGGCAAATACCGGAGAATCAACATACCTTTACACAGTTGCGTGCCAAAATAGAACTCGCCGGCACCCTCAAAGAAGAGATTGAGAAACGTTATCTTGAATCTGAGATCATCAGTGCTGAGTCTAACGTTACCGCCTCACAGAAGGGCGGTATTGAAATCGTTGACGTTGCGGTTCCAAGGAAAGTTCCGGTCAGTCCACAATTCAAATTGATTGTTATTCTTGCAGGCGTTGTCGGATTATGCTTAGGTGTAACGCTTGCTTTATTAATCGAGTATTTCAAAAGTTTTCCGAATAGTTTACAAAACTGAATCATTCCTTCCATTTCTGTTGTGTATGTTTAATAGGGATTTCAGTTTTTTGTTTTAAATTGGGCGTGTAAATATTTTGTCAAATTGGCAAAAAGTGATGCGTTGGGTTTCGCTTACGCTCTACCCAACCTACGAACTGGACTAAATCGAACCTATAAAGTTCTTTTATAGGAGAGGATTAGTGCTTAATAAACTTTACACACCCTTTTAAATTTTTGTTGTTGCAAAAAAATGACATTATTGGTATGATTTTGTGTGATTTTACACAGTATAACTTTCTTTTGTCAAAACTTGACAAAAAATCATATCTATGTTATTATTGACGCTTAATAATCGTTTTGTGGAGAATTCTCTCAAAACACCCCTTAATTGATGGAGGGAATCTGATTTCTGCCAATCAACAATCTCAAATTTAGTGGGCAGAGACGTATGATTACCCAAAGGAGTTTAACCAACTTACATTGGAGTTTCACAAACTATAACGGATATGTGTGCTTTCCGTTTACATACTCCATAGATTCAATCCATTTTTAAGGTTTCGGAGTTTGAGCATTTAACGCAGCAGTTGCTTGTTTAAGTTAAATTGTTTAATATCCGAAATAATTTTTTCCTAAGGAGGAATATTAACTAATGAACAAGTTAAAACGATTGACTAATGTTTTGCTTGTAGCGACTTGCATCCTAAGTGGATTTGTGCTTTACGGTTGCGGAGCACAGAGCCTTGGACCGCAAGAACCTCTCTTGCCTACTATTGAGGGAGACTCAAAATTCTCAGATCGATTCCAATTAGAAGAAGAACCACAGTTCTTCTACGATCTGTTTGGTAAAGAACTATTGGAAGGTAGCGAAGTTTATAACTACCGCGAGCGCAAGGCGTTCAATCAGAACGGTGAATTGGTTGTCGGATGGACAGGCCAGCTTGATAGTGAACGTTTCTCTGCTCAGTTGGACCGTACCATCTTGACTGAAGATGCCTATCGGGGTAGATATAATGAGTTTGCAATTGGCGACCATATGCGTCTCAAACCTTCTACTTTGTTCCCAAATCGATATATCGTCTACAAAACCGAATTTGACGGATTTCGATGGGATATTTCTTTTGCCCAAGAACGACATCTCTTTACCCTTATCAACTCCCGTATTTCTAACCCTGTTCAATTAAATGATAATGCAGCGAACCTGGCACCGACGCTTGGACGTCGCAACGGCTTAAACGACGATGCTGGGGTCCGCCATATTGAAAACGCACGTCTTGTCGGTTTTAGAGGACAAGGGCTTTTAGGGGACATCTTCCGTGTCGGGTTTACTTATGTGAACTTGCATAAAGAACACCCTGAACGTGTTGAAAACCCATTGATGGGAACCGTCGCCAATACACCACCAGAAAGCATTACAGTTGTTTTCCGGGATGACTCCCCCGAAGACAACCACGTCGCACAAATTACTGACTTTGATGGGTATGATCCAAACCTACATGGTGAAAATATCCAAGGTGGTGTCGGTGCTGCTTTCAAAATGATGGTCATCAACATTATCACACAAGAACTTGAAGATGTATCCGTTGAAGAGTTAGAAGAAGGATATGAACCCAGTTTGCAACCTGAACAGTCGCAGCAGATTGAGGTCTTTATTGACGATATAACTCCTGTTGACGCTGCTGTTGATGAGGTGCGTGATTCCGTTGATGGAGAATGGAAGATCGTTGATGGTTTCAACAAGATGAGGTATGACCTCGTGTTTGCTGACCACGATATTGACCCTCGGACAGTAAAATCTGTTGATTTTGAGATGGTTGTTGCGGGTGACTATAATATTGCTGTAGTCGGTTTTAGTGAAGCGAACATGGCTGAGTCAGACCCTGAAATTCAGGAATGGATTAAAACTGAAGACGGTCATATTCAAATGCCGTATCGTGACATTATTGAGGCACCCGGAAACTACGGGCAATCTCCTGATTATACCGATAACCGAGAAAACCTTGTAGATAATCCCAGCGCATGGGAAGGTGAAGGAAGGCCTCGGAAAATCCGCTACCGCTATGGTGCAGCACGGGCTGCGGTTCTCTATGGGCTTGATCTTGAAGGAACCGTTGGAAATGTCTTTGTCAGGGCACATTATTCTATTAACGGCAAATACAAACAGTACCCCACGATTCCTAAAGATAAGGTTGGATTTAGTAGGGTCACCGCAAATATTGAAACTGAAGACGGTGAAGAACCGACAGGTATCCAAATTGATCCCGCCACTCAACTTGCAGTTGACGCAAACGGTATACCCACCTACTCAGAAACTGAGGGTGAACGTTTTGAAGCACTGCTCGGTGGAGATGGCACAGATGAAGGTGGTGATGGAGAACTTGGTAGAGAAACCGCATGGTTCGTCCAACTCAAATCACGTTTTGGAAAACTCTATCTTGAAGGTGTCTTATACCACATTGATCCTGGTTACACGACCACTTATCTGAACTTCGGTTCTAACAGCGACCGTGACCAACCGTACGCACTTCCTCGGACACAAGAATCTGCAAATGAACGCGATCCGTGGGATATAGAAAATTACGCACTTGTTGAAGACGATGACGATGACGATGATTGGCCCGATGATGACGACTTTGACGGGGTGCTCCCGCGCGCTGATGACCGTGATCAGAATGGGATTTTAGACTTCCAAGAAGATTTTCTCATCTTTGAAGCTGATCCTCCTGTCTTTACTGACCTGATTGACTTGAATAATAACGGGACCATCGATTCGCTGGAGGATGATTTTGAACCACAATACGAATATGGTATTGACCGTGATGGCTATCATCTCAAAGCAGAATACGACTTACTTGATAATCTCTCCCTTCAAGTCGGATGGTTGAACGAAAGTGAAATCTCAAGTAGACGAAAAAATGATTCCAAATATCTACATGTAACTTATCAACGTGACATCCCTGATTTTGGAACTATTCTCTTCCAGAACCGATTCGTCCGAGTCCGAGACGATATCCCTGATTACACTATCACCCTTCGTGTCGGTGAATTGGAACCTGAACAAATTACTGACGAACTTGATTACTATAACGCTCGCGTAAATACGACAACGCTTCAGTTCCTTTATACTGCTGTGCCTAACCTCACATTAGAAGCTAAGCTTCTCGTTGTTTTGCAGAAACAATTTGAACTGGATGCAGAGGAAGCTGTCTTCTTAGATGTTGAGTTTGACGAGGCTGCAGATTTGTTTGAACCGGATGAACGCGTTGACTTCATGGTGCCCGACGAACAAGTTCGCACAAGTGGTCAAAAACGGGAATATCCGTTCTATCCTGACCATGGAATTAACGCACTTGACGCAGCTGATACCGGCCTGATCTACGATACCGATAACTGGAAAACACGGCGTTATCCCGAACGGAATATACGTAGTCAGCAGACGATTTTAAAGGCAAGATATGAAATCCCACTCGGAGACTTTCCTGTAATTGAAAGAATCGGTGAAGATTTCACGTTGACGCCTATGGTTAAGTATATTTGGGATCGCGCCTTTGACAGAAGTGCTGAAGAAATTGGGGACGCACTGAACTCGCGTTTCTTCGTTCCTACTGATGATGAACCGGTGGAATACTTACGATTCAATCGCCGAAGTCGTGAAGACATTCTCGGTGTACGCCTTGACTATCAGTTCACACCAAGTATGAACATTCTCGGTGGGTTCCAATATAGGAAGTTTACTAATCGAGACAATAACTTCAGAAACTATCTCGCCATTTTCCCGGCAGATGAAGCTGTCCCAATTCTTTACCGGCCAGATATACGAACCCGAATTTTTGAAATCCAAGCCATCAACCAAGGTGAATGGCTCGGTTTCAATATCGTTATTTTAGCGGGTTACCGTAGAACAACCATCTTGCTCCAAAATACAACAAGTAACACTACGTTTGTTCGAGCAATGATGGGATTCTAAGTTCATTAGTATTTTTTTGTTGGGCGCGAAGATATCGCGTCCAGCAAACTTTACTATGGAATAACTTATTGATATCTTTTATGTTGATTGCCAACAAAAGCGCGACTTCTTAGGTACTCATGTGTTAATGATTCAGATATTGGCTTATAAACCGTAGCACGTTTTTGACACGTGCCTTCTACATATTAGATCGTACTTCATAGAGATAGAAAACTATTGCCGAATCGGCTATTACTAAAGGAGAATCAGAACGAATGACCCGTTTAAGTTTAATTTTAATGTTTATTGCCTGCATGTTGATGTCTGTCAACATTGTTATGGCACAAGAAGAAGAAGCAGTGGAAGCTCCCAGCGTTGATGTTTCCGATGCCCAAGAAGCAGAAACTATGGATAGTGGGGCGACAATTAAAGGTGAAGTTATTGATACTAGTGCCGAACAGACCCCAATTGAGGGCGTGAGCGTTAGAATCGTTAATAGTAGCGACGGTCAAGAGCATATAGTGACAACAGATAAAGACGGAGCTTACGAACAAACCGGTCTCCCCGCTGGACGTTACACGATTAGCGTTACCAAAGAAGGTTATGGTGATCGTGTTGGGAAATCGAAAGTAGTTGCTCCTGGAGGCGAGATATTTGACCGAATCAAAATGAGAGAAAAAGATACTATCGTTTCTTTTTTTCAGAAATTTGGGTTCGTTTTCTATCCACTTGCCATTTGCTCTATTGTGGCATTAACATTCATTATTGAAAGGCTTTTCACGTTTGTACGAAGCCGCTCACGAATTGGAACAGAACAGTTCATAGCAAGTATTGCGGATTCACTGAGGAAAGAGAACATTATGGAAGCTGTTTCAACTTGTGAAGAAGCTGGCGGTCCTCTCGCTAATGTGCTAAAAGCTGGGCTGCTCAGATATAGTCAAGCACAGATTGAAGAACGCGATATTACCAAAGAAGAAATTCAGGAAGCTATTGAAGAAGCCAGCCTCCTTGAAATCCCAGAATTAGAAAGAAACCTGCCCGTACTGGGAACAGTCGCAGTGGTTTCACCGCTGTTCGGTCTGCTTGGAACTGTTACGGGTATGATTACCGCGTTTACCACTATCGCCCTTGAAGGTACTGGTGATCCGCAACAACTCGCAGGCGGTATCTCACAGGCACTTCTAACGACTGCTGGTGGCTTAACAATTGCTATTCCTTGTCTCATTTTCTTCCAACTCTTTGATAGCTGGGTCAATAGACATATGGTTGAAATTTCACAGGTCTCTACAGAAATTGTTAACCAGTTGATTGTAGGTGAAGCAAACGCTTAATCACGTATAGGGCGGGTATTCAACTCGCCCTAATTCTACATAATGGAGAATTGAAATGCAACAACTCGGTGAAGCCAAATTGAGTTTGATGGCAACGCGAATACGAGAACGTAAACCGCCAACTCTCAGTATGGCACCTATGATTGATTGTGTATTCCTGCTTCTGATTTTTTTCATGGTGTCAACAACTTTTACGCCAATGCCGGGAATCCGTGTACAACTTCCGCCTCCCGGTGAACCTTCAAAAGAAAAACCTAAAGGGCTTGTTGTCAAAATTGATAACCCTGCTGTCAGCGATAAAGCTGGTACAATGCTTTTGAATGGCGCAGTTGTACAGTTTGAGGAAATGTTTTCACTGCTTCTCAATGCACCTCAAGAACAAAAAACGATGCTTATTATCCAATCCGGACGTGAAGTTCTACATGAACAGATTGTCACCGTAATGGATACGGCGAAAGAAGCGGGTATTGATAAAATTGGGTTTGCTATTACCGCGCGAGAATGACGCGCCTAATCTAAAGACAGTTCTAATCGGACTGGAAGGAGAATGGCATGGCTCTCCAAATGGGACGTAGACGTAACACTTCAAATGACGATGATATCCCGATGGCACCTATGATTGATTGTGTATTTTTGTTACTCATTTTTTTCATGGTTTCTGCCATTATGCGGGTCCCTCCACCTTTTAGTGTAACGTTACCAGATTCCACAACAGAACACGAATTTCCGAGAAAAAAATATAACTTGTTTATTAGCAGTGATGGCCGAATTGCTATTGATGATCGTGAAATGCAAACTTTGGAAGAAGTAGGGCTGTTTATAGCTGCCCATGAACACCAAATTAGCACCTTAATCATTAAAGCAGATAAACGTGCAAAACACGGACGGGTCATTGACGTGGTAGAACGAGCAAAAATGCGATCAGCCAAAGTTGAAGGACTTGAAGTCGCTTTTGCCGTTGCTGAAGACGACAGATAAATGAACAAGCAACATGGAACGGGTAAACTCAGCCAAAGCTGAAAGACTAAAGTTGCTCTTGCTGGGTAGATCTTCATTGCCTCGTCCCCTCAAGAAAGACAACAATTGCTGTCTTTAATCCTATTCCTCATTTCTTAGAATATCTTGACTTGTGTTAATCGCGTAGAAAGCCACTAATTGAAAATTCAATTAGTGGCTTTCTACGCGTTAGGAACTTTGATGGATACCCATAAATTAAGAACTTGCTGTATATTCACACGGAAAGGATATAACCGATGAAGAACCGCTTTTTTCTAATAATTATCGGTGTTCTTGCGATTTGGATCGTGGCTGCGTTATTAGTATTGTTAATTTATCAACCGAAGGTGGAATTTGTTATAAAAATCTCTAATCCGGAAATTGGTGAATCTGAAGGCGCTATGACATTAAATGATATGCGGATCCAGTTTGATGAGATGCTCAACCGATTCGACAAGAGACCAGACAATGTTAAAACCGTGCTCATTATTCATGCTGATAGTGAGGTGAATCAACAGCAAATTGTCCGTATAATGGATATTGCTATGCAGGCAGGAATAAAAAAAATAGGGATTACTGTGGGAAGCAGGTAATTTCACTATAAAATAGAATTAGGCGGCAGACGCTGCCTAATTCTGGCAAAGTAATCAGCCCTGTTTTTTCTTGGGAGTCCTCTTGCGGACCCGTCGAGTCTGTACGGGTGGCGGTGGAGGCGGTGGTGTAACAACCTTCCAGAAAAGCGGTAAGAACGTATCCCAGTTTGCGAGAATTTTCTCTGCTCGTTGACTTTCCGTTAACTCAAGATGCTTTTGTATCAAACCGACCAACGTATCTTCGTCTACTTTTTCGGTAATACGTTTTAACGTAATAAGTTGTGGATTGATTTTCTCTCCAAACTGTTGGTTTTCGTCAAGCACGTAGGCATTTCCACCTGTCATGCCTGCCCCAAAGTTTCGTCCTGTTTCTCCCAAAATTACAACGGTGCCGCCTGTCATATATTCACATCCGTGGTCACCAACACTTTCTACAACAGCAGTTGCGCCGCTGTTCCGAACGCAGAAACGTTCACCTGCTCTACCTGCAGCATACAAGACACCGCTTGTGGCACCATACAGTACAGTATTACCAATGATAGTATTTTCATGTGTCTCAAAACGAGCATTAGGTGAAGGTTTGATAACCAGTTCACCGCCTGCCATGCCTTTTCCAACATAGTCATTCGCTTCACCAGTTAGGATAAGCTGGATACCGCTGATACAGAACGCCCCAAAACTTTGTCCGGCACTTCCTGTGAAGTAGCACCGAATAGTCTCTTTAGGTAAAGGTGTGTCACCATATCGGAATGCGATTTCACCAGATAACTTAGCACCGACCGTGCGATGCGTATTACGGATCGGGTACGACAGTTGAATTGGTTCTTTTTTCGCAATCGCTACTTCGGCATCTTGCAAAATCTGGTCGTCCAAGGGCGTGTCAACACGATCATTCCGTTCCTGTAAATGATAGCGCGGACTTTTTCCCGTTGGATCAGCTGACGCGAGAATCTCAGCAAGATCAAGTGTTGCTGCCTTCGGATAATCAACTAAGTCAGCAAGTTCTAACAAGTCTGGGCGACCAATAATATCGTTTAGACAGCGATGACCAAGATTCGCAAGGATTGCTCGCACCTCATTTGCCACGCCAAGCATGAAGTTAACAACCATTTCAGGTGTGCCTGGGTACTTTGCTCGAAGTGCTGGGTCTTGCGTAGCAACGCCGACAGGACAAGTATTCAAATGACACTGCCGTGCCATTACACATCCTGTAGCAACCATTGCTGTTGTGCCGAAACCGTATTCTTCTGCTCCTAACATAGCCGCAATGACGATATCACGTCCTGACCGCATACCCCCATCAACTCGTAATACAACGCGATCACGCAATTCGTTTTCAACAAGTCGATGCTGTGTTTCCGCGAGTCCAAGTTCCCACGGCGTTCCAGCGTTTTTGATGGAGCTAAGTGGAGACGCACCAGTCCCGCCTTCATGCCCACTTATTTGGATCACATCTGCGTATCCTTTTGCGACACCTGATGCGATAGTGCCAATCAAAAACTCAGATACTAACTTTACAGCGACTTTTGCTCGCGGGTTAACCTGTTTTAGATCATAAATTAATTGCGCGAGGTCTTCAATTGAATAGATGTCGTGATGTGGCGGTGGTGAAATTAAGGGAACCCCTGGAATTGAGTGGCGGATCTTTGCAATTTCCAATGTTACTTTGTGTCCGGGAATTTGCCCACCTTCTCCAGGTTTTGAACCTTGCGCCATCTTAATCTCTAATTCCCGTGCGGAGGCAAGATACTGCGGTGTTACGCCAAAACGGCCGGAGGCAACCTGTTTGAGCGCGCTTGATGCAAGATCACCATTCGGTTGCCTTTCAAAACGCCCACTATCTTCACCGCCTTCACCGCTTCCTGATTTGGCGCCGAGGCGGTTCATCGCAATCGCTAAGGTCTCATGTGTTTCACGGCTCAACGCACCAAAAGACATGCTTCCTGTGGTAAAGCGGCGAACGATATCCTCTGCAGGTTCTACCTCTTCAATGGGAATGGGATTACTCGGCTTGAAAGCGAGTAAATCGCGTAAACTGGAAGGTTCACCCTCCTCAACTGCTTCAGCGTATTCGGTATAATCTTCAGCTTCACCGCTTTTGACAAACTTGTGCAGTGCCTTGAACACAGTTGGGTTAAAAGCATGAAATTCACCATTTCTGCGAAATCGGAAATAACCTGCTTCTTGTAAAATCTTTCTTTCGTCAGTCGCGCCAAAAGCTTTTGTGTGAAAATGGAGGGTTTCTGCGGCGATGTGTTCAAAACCGATACCGCTTAACCTTGATGGGGTGCCAGTAAAACATCTGTCAATAACCGATGCATTGATACCGATAGCCTCAAAAATCTGTGCCCCTCGATAACTTGACACTGTTGATATACCCATCTTCGCCATAATTTTCAAAATGCCTTTTTCAACTGCTTCCTTGTAGTTAGTAATCGCTTGTTCAGTTGAGAGTTCCTCAAATTCATCGTTCTCAGCAAGTCGAACAATTGTTGAAAAAGCGAGGTAAGGATTGATAGCATCAGCCCCATATCCGAGTAGCACAGCGTAATGGTG
Source organism: Candidatus Poribacteria bacterium (assembly GCA_021295735.1). GTDB lineage: Bacteria > Poribacteria > WGA-4E > WGA-4E > WGA-3G > MSPOR6. The sequence continues at coordinate 49,368 of JAGWBU010000012.1, forward strand.
TTCTTCACGCGGATCGCCTGCTTCAACAATCAGACTGACTTGTCTGCGTTTGCCTTCACGGATCAAATAGTGATGTACAGCACCAACCGCGAGTAGCATCGGTATCGGGACAAATTCGGCATTGACGTCCTTATCACTCAAAACCAGAAGTGTATTACCTGAATTTACTGCATCCAAAACTTTTTCGCATAACGTGTCTAAAGCACTTTCTAATCCCCGTGTCCCAGAAGCAACAGGGAAACAGACAGGTATAGTAGCGTGTTTGAACTCAGGCAAACTTTGTGCCTTCAAAGCCTCCAGTTCTTCATTTGTCAATATGGGTGAAGTTAAGCGGATTACGTGGGCATGTTTCTCAGTCTCTGTAAGCAGACTATGTCGTTTTCCCAGATAAGTTGTCAAAGACATTACCAACCTTTCTCTGAGTGAATCAATTGGGGGGTTGGTAACTTGTGCAAAAAGTTGTTTAAAATAGTGGTAAAGCAGGCGTGGATGACGTGAAATGACAGCGGGAGGCGTATCATCCCCCATCGATCCAACTGCTTCTTTAGCTTGCAAAACCATCGGTTTGATAAAACGTTCCACATCTTCAACCATATAGCCAAATGCTTTCTGGTGTGTCTGCAAATTATCAGGTACTGGTATTATCGTCCCAAGAGGCTGAGGTTTTAGTTCATCTACATGCGTAATCTGCTTAACCCAACTGGCATAAGGTTTTTGATTTGAAACCTCGATTTTGATATCTGTATCCGTGAGTAATTGTCCGCGTATAGTATCAACAGCTATCATCTGCCCCGGACCTAAACGCCCTTTTTTAATCACACGACTATCGTCCAATTCAATGATTCCGACCTCAGACCCCATCACAACAAGCCCATCATCGGTTACTTTATACCGAGCGGGTCTTAGACCGTTTCTGTCTAAACTGGCACCAACGATGTTTCCGTCTGTGAATGCCACTGCAGCGGGACCATCCCACGGTTCGCTAACACAGGAGAGGTATTCATAGCACGCTTTTAAAGTCTCTGACATATCTGGTATCTGTTCGTAAGCTTCTGGTATTAAACACATCATTGAATGGAGAATGCTACGGTCAGAATGCGTTAGTAATTCCAAAGCGTTATCAAGACTCATTGAATCACTACCGTGAGGGTTGATGATCGGGGCAAGTTTCTTGATATCCTCATTCCATACAGGTGAATTCATTTCGGCTTCACGGGCGCGCATCCAGTTCCTATTTCCCATCAACGTGTTAATCTCGCCGTTGTGCGCTGACATTCGGAATGGTTGTGCAAGCGACCAAGTTGGCGAGGTATTTGTGCTATACCGTTGGTGAAAAACCGCTAAGGATGCTTCAAAGTCAACATCGCGTAAATCGGAATAGAACATTGCGAGTTGGGGGGCAACAAGGAGTCCTTTATAGACAATGGTGCGATGCGAAAAGGAGGCAATGTGAAATCCGTCAAGTTTCTCTTCTGTAATCCGATGTTCTAATTCCTTACAGATAAGATAAAGACGTTGTTCAAACTTATCAGCAGGAATATGGGTTGGTCTACCAATAAATACCTGTTCTATCAATGGCAGTGTTGCGAACGCCTTTTCTCCGAGCGCAGACACATCAACTGGAACTGAACGCCATCCTAAAAGTGGGAATCCGTATTGCTGTAGAATGTTAGCAACGATTTCGCGTCCCCGTTCTTGTGCTACGGGGTCATTCCTCGGCAGGAAAATCATGCCAACTGCAAGGTCATTGATCGAATCTAAGTGTGCTCCGAGTTTCTCTACTTCTTTTCTAAATAGTTTCTCCGGAATCTGTGTTAGGATGCCCGCACCGTCACCTGTCTTTGCATCAGCTGCAACCGCGCCTCGGTGTGTTAAATTCGTAACTGCTTGTATTGCCATTTCCAATATAGCATGACTTCGACTCCCTGAACGGTTCGCGATAAAACCTACTCCACAGGCATCTTTTTCATATAAATGTTCGTGCATTTGTAAACTTATACTCCAAGTAATTAATAATTTTGGTATCCGTTAAGTATTTGCATCATCAGAAAAATAAGGTATAAAAGTTCGGATACCGCGTCTATATTAGACGTATAGGCATTTTCGCCCTCAATTTCCGAATTCGGTAATTTTTTTCTACAATTAATAGTATACCTTAAATGTCGTGAATCGTCAACAAAATTTTTGTTCTGAAATGGCTCAACTTGACAACCCTAACCTGTTATGATAAAATTGAATTCGTCTCAGAAACAGCAGTAACACCTACCGGTAGGCGCGCTTTGCAAGCGCGCTGATTTTCGGTGTATTGTTGATTCTTAGATTTACCAAAATAGTTTCAGAGAGTAGGAGCAGATATGGCAACGTATGATGTCGGAATTATTGGCGGGGGACCGGGCGGCTACGTCGCTGCCATTAGAGCAGCACAACTCGGTGGCAACGTATGCCTCATAGAGAAAGGTGAGTGGGGTGGTACCTGCCTAAATAGGGGGTGTATCCCAACGAAAACCCTCTTTTCTATTGCACATCTCGCCGAGCAGGTCCAAAACACACCAGCTTTGAATACTCAAAGCACAACGGTTGACTACTCACAAACATTAACACATAAGGCAGAAGTTATCGAAAAACTAAAAAGCGGAATTGGACAACTTCTTAAAGCCAACAAAATTTATACCATAAATGGTAATGCAACACTTAGCGATAAAAACACAATCACCGTAATTAAATCGGATGACACAACTGAACAAGTAAACGTCAAAAACGTTATTATTGCCACTGGGTCTGAACCTGCTGAACCTCCTGTTTTTGAAATTGATGAGACCGATGTTTTGACTACGACAGGTATTCTTAACCTCACAGAAATCCCAGAAAGCCTTATTATTGTCGGAGGAGGTGTTTCGGGGTGTGAATTTGCTTCCATTTTCAACGCTTTTGGTTGTAAGGTAACCGTGTTGGAACTGCTTCCTACAATTTTGGCAACCGAAGATGTTCAGGTTGTTCGTCATATCCAACTTTTTATGAAGCGGAAAGGTATTTCTATCCAGACGGGTGCAAATATTACCAGCGTCAAAAAGTCAGATGAGGGTGTTACTGCAGTGCTTGAATCCGGTGAGAATCTTACAGCACAGAAGATGCTTGTTTCAATCGGTAGACGTTACAATTCGGAAGGTATAGGGTTAGAAAAGGTTGGAGTCCGCACAGAAGACGGCAAAATCGTTGTGAATGAACAGATGCAGACGAATATTCCCAATATTTACGCCGTTGGTGATGTCGCAAGTCGGTATCTGTTGGCGCACGTGGCTTCTGCTGAAGGGAAGGTTGCCGCACAAAACTGTCTCGGTGAAACGACTGAGATGGATTATCAAGTGATTCCGTGGTGTGTTTTCACGCTACCTGAAATTGGGCATGCAGGTATGACTGAAAAAGCGGCAACAGATGAGGGATACGAGGTTAAGGTAGGCAGGTTTCCTTATGGGGCAAGTGGAATGGCGTTAGGAATGGGAGAAGCAGACGGCTTCGTCAAAACCGTCACGGATGCGGATAGTGGCGACATCCTCGGTGTACATATTGTGGGCGCGCATGCATCAACGCTTATCCATGAAGCTGCTGTTGCAATTCGTTTGGGTGCGTCTGCGATGGATATTGCCCATACTGTTCACGCGCATCCAACGCTTTCTGAAATGGTGATGGAGTCGGCTGAGGCGGCGTATGGTCGTGCGGTGCATGTGTTTTAGATTGTGTTTACAACAAAATTGTGTTAAAATTTTAACGAGATTCATTACATGTTATCACTTTTTTGAGAGAGGGTTGCATTATGACAGCTTACGCATTCTGGAACAACAAAGGAGGTGTCGGCAAGAGTTTCTTAAGCTTTGTTGCGGCAACTGAGTATGCTCGCACTTACCCGGACACTGATGTCTATGTCATAGACCTTTGTCCACAAGCGAATATCTCTGAGATCCTACTTTTAAATTCCGAAATGTTAATTAATTCCGACGAAGAAATATCACTATTTAATTATGATGTGATACACAAACTTATTGGGAAAACACCACGTGCTACAGTGGCAGGTTACCTTGAGGCACGACTTAATTCTCCATTTGAACAGATCAAAGATGTATCTCCTTATGTGTGCCGTCCTCGGGATTTTAATATAAAACTTCCTGTAAATTTACTTTTGGTTTGCGGGGATTATCTCCTGGAAATCCTCTCAGAAGCGATTCGCCAGACCTCTCAGCTTGCAATTCCAGTGACTGCTTGGAAACAGGTACTTAGTTGGATCAAAGATTTAACAGTAGCATTGAAGCAGCGGAGTGGGGACAGAGATACACTCTTCATTCTTGATTGCAATCCAAGTTTTGCTATCTATACACAATTGGCTCTAGCCGCAGCCGAAAACCTTGTTATACCCTTTACACCTGATGACAGTTCGCGTCGAGCAGTGGAAAATGTTGTCGCACTACTCTATGGTTACAGTATGGATGACCCAAAGATAGAAACTTATGCAAGAATCAATTTTGCCAAAAGAGCATACGATGAAGGTTTAGGTATTCCCAAACTTCACACCTTCGTCAGTAATCGCGTAACCCTCTATCGTGGTAAAGCAAGCAGAGCTTTTGAGGCAGTGAGTGAGTCCATTAAAACTACATTAGATGATCTCCACAAGAAGCATCGCCAGATTTATGCAAATCCAAGAGAGTTACCAAGCGAAAGATTCATAGAAATACCTGACTACCATAGTGCTTGTGTCGTTATGACAGTTAAAGGAATACCCTTGGATAGTCTTCGTCCGGGACCGAATAAGGTTCACGGTAAACAAGTTCAAATCAATCCCGAGCCTTTAGATCGGTATCGAGAAAAACTCACTGAATTTGTAAAATGTCTTTAAAGGTCCCTTGTGCCATCACCAGCAGCATTGAAGTATAAAACAGCGGCGGATCCCATACAGACTCTTCGTAGAGCAGCAACAGATAAACGTCTACGCCCTATGCTGCATGATGAAATCCAAGTTTTCTATCACGCAGCACTTGCAGCTTACGTAGCGGCGTGGAACGCATATATAAAAAACCTGATTATTGATTTCTACGATGTGATAGCAGATCCATCGGATCCTAAATTTCGCGCCATTTACACAATCGCCCGGAAAAGAGCCGAAAACGCCTTGACAAGATTTATAGTAGATCCTAAAAATAAGTTTACATTTTCTGAGATTTATGTTAGCGTTTATGATTATGGCATATTCAACA
>JAGWBU010000146.1 GCA_021295735.1 Candidatus Poribacteria bacterium
CGGACACGCCATCCATTTTTTGCCTATATTTCGGTCTTGGCATTATCAGACACTTCCGATTAAATCATTATAATGTCTAATTAACGTGAGTTCGGTGTAAGAGATAAGATGTTCTTAATACTTTGAATTATACTCTCACAACCGCGGTAGGTGCGGTTCTAACGCACGTTGTAGCACAAACTAAAAGTTTGCGCTACAAAATATTCCTAATATCGAACTCACGTTATAATTAACTGGAAATTATCGCTCGGCGCGTTTCCAAAACGCGCCTACCAGAGGGGTGAACGAGACGCAGGATATCGTTGTTCAGCGCGTTTTGATGAAGATTTATTTATTAATTCGGTAATATGCGGGCGGGGAAACCCCGCCCCTACCGAACATTTTTCTGGATTGGAATATATATATATGAGAATTAACTGGGATAAAAGTAGGCCTTTCCGTGTTTTCCGTGCTTTCCGCGATTCTGACAAAATGAAATCGGGCTTCCAAAACCCTCCAACAAGAAAATATGGTTAATGACAAAAACTTTACACATCCACGCGTCTACGAAGGGTGGAAATTATTCTATAAAATATGATATAATGTCTTAATATGAAAAAAGTACTAAAGAATTTCTGGTGAAACATATATAGTACTTAACCAGCGTGATTATATATCACAATTAATAACTTCATTGATTTACGTATGAAAGGAAAAAATGATGTCACAAGCACAAGAATGCAGAGGACCACACAATCGGGCTAAATGTCCGTTCTACGTTGTTCCGGAAAACCCGCTTTCAGCAGAAATATCTATCAGTAAGTGTGTTGACTGTGTTACCCATACGCTATCGCTATGGGGACCCGCCCCCTAAATCCCCTTATCAGTGGGACTTTAAGAAAAGTGCGTAAGTCCTGTAATCCTGAAAATCTTGGTTCAGACAATTCTTTCCTGCAAACCTATTGCGTATCTATTGGAAATCTATTGTTCCCACCGCCCAATTCCTTCTGTCCGCCCACCCACTTTCAGATATACTATTGTATATATATAGCAATACCCATTCCTGTTGTAGGGCGAGGTCTCTGTGCCTCGCCGGTGCCTGGGATTTACCAAACAACGGGCGGGCACAGAGACCCACCCCTACGTTGTAAGAACAACACCTAACAATATGATACAAAAAACACTCAAACGCATATTCAGCAAACAGACACGCAACACACGAAACACCCGCGCACTCGGTGGTGGCAGGGTTTCCATGCAAAACCCTTTCCGCACACACAAAATGGGATACCTCGCGCCACCCGAACGTTCACAATCGGTATGGCAACTCAAAAACTGGTCGGAAGATGAACTGCTCTGCCTGCCTGTAGATAGGTTGATGAAGGTTATCGTTGACATCAGCCCGGAAGTGAACAAGGCATATACTGACTTCCTGCGCACCAGCAACGATGGCTGGTATTACGAAGTCGAACCGATGCATGCGAAACCTGTGATTGACGATTTCATCGCTCGGCTTGAGACGAAACATCACGATTTTGATGTCCTGTTAGACCAGATATATGCCGGTGTGTATCTGCGGGGCGCGCTGTTCATAGAACTGGTGCTGAACGAGTCGGCAGATATGGCGACAAACCTCGCTGTGCTTGACCCGATTACAGCACGGTTCAATCGGACGCAGCATCCGACCGAGGGTGAACAGTGGGAGCTTGGGCAGTGGCAAACCGCCAAATGGGTGTCGCTTGCTGATGACCCGACGGTGATGTATGTGCCGTTCAACAACGGTCCCGGGACACCGTTCGGTAAGTCGTTTATGACGACTGCGCCTGTTGATGTTGTGCGTCAGCTCGGTGTGATGAACGATTTTAGACGTGTGTTGGAGTCGCAGGGCTGGGCACGTGCCGATTTCTCCGTTGATAGCGAAAAACTGAAAGACTTTATGCCACCCGAAATTGTTGGCGATGTTGAAGCAGAGGACGAGTTTATCCGTGATTTCCTGAACGGTATCAATACGATGTATGCTAATCTGAAGCCGAATGAAGGGTATGGACATCTGGACATCGTGACGGTGAATATGCCAAAAGGCGGACAGATGCAGTCTTCGTTCTTCGGGATGGTGGACGGGTTGATGCGGTTATACGACCGCCGTATCGGACGCGCAACGGGTAGCACGCCGATCAAACAGCACAGCAACGAAAATGTCACTGAAACGCATGCACGCGAACAGCGCAGCGATTATCGGATCAATATAGAGAGTATCCAGTCCACTGTGGCGGGGACGCTATCAACGTTGTTCGGATATGTGTTGCGTGCTGAAGGTGTGCAGGGGCAGGTAACTTTCCATTTCGAAAGAACGCTTGACCCGATGGACATCAAGGCGTTGGAGGAAGCGGAAGGCGTTCGGATTGACAACCTCAAAAAACTCAAAGAACTCCGCGATATGGACGGCATAGACGACAAAACCTACCAAAAAGCCGTCAATCAATATAAAATGGAAAAAGAGAAGCATTCTGCATAGATATTCTTGTTGGAAGGGTTTTCTCTTGTTGGAGGGGTTTTCAACCCCGATTTCCCAATTGCCACAAAGCATATCGGACATTGACCTGGATCTCTTCTGTAGAGTTTATAACGTCCGTCGGGTAGATGGTTTATATGGAAATATGAAAATATAACAGAAAAACCGAGAACTAAATAACCCTGAAAATCGTCCAAATGACATTGACACTATTTGTCCAATATGTTATCATTTGGAAAATTGTTTTGATGCATCGCAGCTTAGAGGGGCTGTGGACTTGAGCATCGTTATTTGGTTTATACCCTCAAACATTTTACTATGTCCTGCGGGAGCTGTACAATCTCCTGCAGCATCTCATAGATACCTATGACGCTCAAGGAGATTATTCTATGCATGTTTGTTCGGTTCTATCACAAGTTTGGAAGTCTAAAACAAAAACTGTTTTCGAAATGCTGTGCTTTTGCGCTTTAGTTTGGGTAACTGCCACTAACGTTTCAGCTATCACCACGCAGGAAGTCATGGAGAATGTATTAGAAGTATATAAAGATATTAATAATTACAAAGCAGTAGTTCAAACATACAAAGCAGAATCAATGGATGTTTCAGGTAGTATCTATGAATCGCAAGAACCGATAATATCCTTCAATCTATTTTTCCGTAAACCGGATGAGCATGTAGTTCAAGAGATCGGAAGATCTCGCTATGGGATATTCAGGGTTGAGTTATTAAGTGCACTCAGTATATTGAAAGATAAAAACATAAAACTGAAACAAAGAGAAGTGTTGCTCGGACATAACTGCCATGTATTGGAATGTACATCACCTGAGGATCCCGAAACAGTCATCCAACTTTGGATTTCCTCCAAAAATTGGTCTGTGCAACAATTCATACTAATCATGAAGTCGCTGACAATGGTAAAAACACAATTCAAATATCCACTGGGTGGCAACAGACGAATCCGATACCTCCCCGTGGAAACAAGGAGTTTTTTCCCACTATCAAGAAAGGTGTTGATTAATCGCATTGCGAATTACGAGGTTAATACAGTGCTTTCTCCAGAATTATTTGAAAAAAGAAAAAACAAGGAGGAACACAATTAATGAACAAAAAACAAAATATTATAGTAGGTCCTCTATTTCTATTGCTGTTTTTACTGAATTGGCTGCCAATTAGTTTTTCACAAGAAATTAGTAGACCTGTAACGTACAGTGCGGAGTTTAAACCTCTCGGTGACGGGATTGATTGGGAAGGCAAGCTCCCAGACGACTTTGATGAACTTCACCTGCTATTTAAATTTAAGTTAAATCCTGGGACATTTGAAGCAGAAATAAACGCAAACATAAATTTTGATCAGGACAATCAGACGCTTGGTGTTCAACCACGGCATGTAACCGATCTGAGTAATGCCTATGTCGGTAAGTTTGAATATTCTGGTGGTGTGCTGCTTTCGGGTGAGATAATCTTTGACTTTGTGTTGGACATACCTTTTTTACCAGATATTCCAATATATCATGCAGAGCCTATTCCCGGGTTTCCTCAAATTAATGAAGGTTGGGATAAGAAAACTTACTTTGACTCTTTGCTCCTCAAAGAAAATGATGCTGTTGAAATTGCAGTCGGCATACGAGAACTATTCTCAGAAGATATTACTGCAGTTGAGATCGCTGAGTTACTTGCAATTGTGTTGTCACAAGGTTCGCTACCGCAACAAATCGCTAACAAGGCAGGGGACATCATAAAAAAGTATATCGGTGACGGTGGCATTAACGTTCACGCTGGGATCCTAAACTACTTTACGCTTGATGCCATGGGGATTTATGTTGATGGACAACTGATTACCGATGACGAAAAGACTGTTTCTACCCCCGGATTGAATCCTGCAAAAGATTCTTATTCTATACAGAGCAGCTTTGAGGAAAAGTTTTCTACAAGGCTTGACTTGATTCTTACGAGTGATGTTTTCTTTAATTTTGAGCCTTATGGTATTGAGTTGTGGAGTTATGAAAAAGAGATTTTTGAAGTTCCAATTCCCATCCTTCCTGAGACTGAATTAAATAGTTTAGACTTCGTTACCACACCAGATATTACCACATTTCCTGTTGAGAGAGAAAATATTTCAACTCCGAACAATGCACCAGAACCCGTTGGCACTATCCCTCCACAATCAGTGCAGATTCGTGATGCGTATACCAAAATTGACCTATCAGGTAAGTTCACGGACCCAGATGATGACACCCTCACCTTTTCTGTAGCAACAAGTAACCCCAGCGTGCTTACTACGCAAAAAGTTGGAAACGAGATAACGCTTCTACCATGGAATGCTGGCAGTACAACTGTGACAATCACTGCCACAGACCCGCATGGGTTAACTACCACACTCACCTTTTCTGTTACCGTGCTGCCTGCTGTACCCACTTCCGTGAACCACGCGCCAACTGCAGTCGGAACAATAGCGGATCAATCGTTATATGTTGGCGGATTTTCAAGGACAATTGACGTGTCAAGTTATTTCCGTGATCCGGATGGGGATACACTCACTTTGGGCGCAACATCAGATAACGCAAACATCGTGAACCCTGAAGTGTTAGACAATTCAAGGATAAGGATTACGCCTGGTGCCAACGGTAGTGCTACGGTGTCAGTGACAGCAAGCGATGGTGAGTTCATTGCTACACAGACCTTCTCCGTTATTGTGTCTACTCGCTCGATAATCACAACCAACCGCGCCCCTGTGGCACAAGGCACGATTAGTTCACGAACCCTGACGGTCGGTGATCCTGCTACGACGATTGATTTATCAAGTAATTTCCGTGACCCTGATGGCGACTCACTTACATACGCTGTAACTTCTAACAATATAGACGTAGTGAACGCACAAAGGACAGGCACTTCCAGCATAAGGCTTACACCTACAGGAAACGGTAGCACCACAGTGACTGTGACCGTTAGCGATGGCAGACTATCTGTTACGCAAACATTCTCCGTTACTGTCAATCCAAGTGACGTTGATACTTCTGATTCGTCTGACGTTATTGTTGAAAACATTTCCGTGGATTATCCCACTTTGGACCCTAATGATAGATTTACAGTATCTGCAACCGTGCGGAACGCTGGCGGTCGTAGAGCATCTAATGTCAGACTACGTTACTACTTATCAAACAATGCCACATATTCAACCGATGACGAAGAACTTGAAAATACAGACGATTATGTTGGGAGTTTAGATAGCAGCGAGACAAGTCGTGAGAGTGCAAATTTAAGGGCACCAAGCCAAGAAGGTGTTTATTATATTATTGCACGCACCGACCCAGTTGACAATGAACAGACATCGCGTAATAACTATCAATCCATCAAAATTACTGTGCTACCTCCGCCCGCTCCGGATTTAGTCGTTTCACTGGTTTCAAATAGGTACACCGTTGACCCAAATCAAAGATTTAATTTAGATGCGACTGTTCGAAATCAGGGTGCTGCGAACTCAAGACAAAGAACTACAGTCCGATTTTATTCATCAACCGATGCTACTATATCTGCCGATGATGTAGAAATTGGCTCAGATTCAATTCGCACGATCAGAGATGGTAGGTCAGACTCGGGAAGTCATTACCTGCGTGCATCTGAACAGCCAGGCACTTACTATTTTTACGCACGTGTAGATACTGTGAACGACGAACGTATCACGGACAATAATGATTCTAACGTTATCACTATCACTGTACCCGGAAAAATTACGGTAATAAATCTACCCCCACGAGCACAAGGGACGATAGCACCACAGACGTTGAATGTAGGCACACCGAAATCTCTAAATGTCTCCAGCTACTTCACAGATCAGAATAATGATGTGTTAAGATACAGTGCGACTTCCAGAGATAACAATATCGCAACCGCTGTCGCTGCTGGTGCACAAGTTACAATCACACCGAAACGTACGGGCAACGCAACAATCACGATAACCGCAAGCGATGGATCATTGACTGCTACACAGACTATCTCTGTGACTGTCAATGCTGCCGTATCCGAGGAGACATGGATGCCAGATGCAAACTTACGCGCCGCTGTGCGGAAAACTCTTGGACTGCAAGCAGATCAGCCCCTCACACAGCAGGCGATGGCAGGATTAACGCAGCTATCTGCCGCAGAAGCATCAATAAGCGACATCTCCGGATTAGAATATGCAACAGGTCTAACGTGGCTTTATCTGCGTGGCAATTCCATCAGCGATATATCAGC
>JAGWBU010000147.1 GCA_021295735.1 Candidatus Poribacteria bacterium
TTTCGTGCTGTCCATCACATTGTTAGCCGTGGACATCCCACAAGCTAAAGCATCGGGATTTGACGGGGGAGCGTTAAAGTAAACTTAACCACAAAATACGACTGTTGCACAGTCCTGAAAGACAAAAATATAGGACTCGTTTTGTCATAAATAACGCATTTAAAGGTTTATCTGTTTCATTAACATCTTCAAGTTTTCAAGAGTCTCATCACAAAGTGCTTCTGCTTCTATTGTCGTAGGTGCTTCACTGAAAACACGAATTACCGGTTCCGTTCCCGATTTACGGATGTTTACCCATCTATCATCCCAAACGCGCTTGATACCGTCGGTTAATTCAAGAAATGGTCCGGATTGGGCAGTTGAGGTGCTCTCTTTCTCATACATTTTCAGAGCGAGTTCAACGAGTTGCGTTGCGACCTCTTGTGATGGAATCTCCAATTTTTTTCGGCACATCTCGTAGTGTGGCATGGCTTCAACATGTGCTGACACTGTGGTATTAGATTCGGCAAGATGTTGAATAATTGCTGCGATAGAGGTAATACCATCTGTAGTATAGTTAATAGAGGGATAGATTACCCCTCCTGTGCCTTCACCTCCGATAACAGCATTGGTTTCGTGCATTGCCTCAACCACCCATCCTACACCAACTTTCGTTCGATGTAGTGTTACGCCGTGCTTTGCAGCAATATCATCCATCATTCGGCTTGTTGATACTGTGACGACTATGTCTCCCTTTGTTTTACTTAAAATAAAATCTGCTACGAAAGCAACGGTCCATTCGCCGCTCAATGCTATGCCGCCATCCGTAACAATTACAACCCTATCCGCATCACCATCATGGGCAAATCCTATATCTGCCCGTGTTTCACGTACCTTTTTACACAGTTCACCTAAAGCATCAGGTGTGGGTTCTGCGGGACGACGAAAATTACCATCAGGCACACAATTAATTTCAACTACCTCACAGCCCAGTTCATGCAATAGGACTGGACTAATTACACATCCAGCACCGTTCCCACAATCAAGTGCTACCTTCAAATTGGTATTTCGGATTAAATCTACGTCAAGCCACGGTGAACTGAGAATTTGCTTAAGATGATGTTCGGTAGCATCTTTGAATACCTCAAGTGTTCCTTGCTTGTCCCATTGTGCTAAGGTAAAATCTTCAGTTTCATAGGTGTGTGTCAATTTGTCTCGTTCTGTTTGTGTCAGGAGCTTTCCAGACTCTGACGCAAATTCTATGCCATTCCACTCTACCGGGTTATGGCTCGCTGTGATAGTAATACATCCTTGTGCGCCGAGCGTTTTCGCCATCAAAAGAACAGTAGGCGTAGGACACAAACCGACATCAATAACGTGACACCCTGTGGCAAAAAGTCCAGCAAGCACCGCGTGCCGAATCATCGGACTTGAGGTGCGCGAATCTCGCCCCATTACCACAGTTTTACCACCAACAAATGTGCCAAATGCAAGCGCAAACCGCGTGATGATACGCGCATCAAGCGAAATGCCAACCTGCCCCCGAACCCCTGAAACGCTAATTATTGGGTCTTTTGTCTTAGTCATGAAGCATTAAGTCTCTTTACAGTAATAGTTGCAATCTTAAATATATAGATACAAACTTTGCGGATTCTACATATTAGCCATGAAACTAAAAAACAACATCCTGCTATCAAAAGTTGCCAGAAACAGATAATATACCAAGATGGGTATGAGAAATCATAAGACGTAATCGGTGTTCGTTCATAGAGCAAAGGTGTCCTAAAAATGTCCATCCCGTCAAAGATATTGCACACGGCAACAAGCGGATTTAGGTGAAGAACAGGCTGAATAATCGGTTGAAGATTGTTGATATATCGTCCTAAGGGCATGAAAAAAAATGCACTGCCAATTAAAATGCATGACAAAAAATAGGCACACTCTGTTCCAAAGATAGCATCCTTGAAAACCTGTGTGCCCCACATGCCAATGGCACCCGTCGAAAAACTAAAAAGCCCCAAAACAACTAACATCTTCAACACTTTATCGATTGACATGCCGATAACAAAGACCGAAAAATTCGTTGATAAAAACACCCAACATAACAGCGGAATCTGACTAATTGCAAACCGTATCAAGAGGGGCTTGCCAAAAGAGATAGGGCTAAGTGATAGTAAATGCGCGGAAGAACTACTTCCGCTTTCAGATCGCACACTTAAAGCTGCTAAATAGGGCGCTACTAAAAGTACAACGAATGTCTGTGCAAGCGCAAAACATTCCGCAGACGAACCGAGTTTCGCGTGTGTCAACAATTGGTATGTCAACCATTGAAGAAAGCTTGCAATACCGATACAAACGAGGAATGTTTTCTTACTGTAAGGCTTGGCTTCAATAACAGCATTCATTGTTGCTACCCATAACTGCACTTATTCTTCTTGGAGCTCACGTCGAAGCTGCATAAGCGACTCGGCAATAGAAACAAGATTCGGATTAATAATTAATGCCTGTTTATAAGCGTCAACCGCTTCATCAATTTTACCTAATCTGAGATAAACATGCCCCATGCCTGCAAATGCACCAAAATGATGTGAATTGAGTTTAATTGTCTGTTTACAATCTTTGAGTGCGTTTTCCCACGCTTCCAGCATAAAATAGGCGATCGCGCGTTGGTTATACCCCTCAGCAAAATTTGGTGATGTTTCAATTACCGCGGTAAATTGTTCTACTGCTTCTGTAAAGTTTTCATTCTTAAGGTGTCTTTTACCCGTTTTGAGCATTTTGTCAACGGATTCGTCCCCTGAGCGGGACCATACGTTCCACAACGCTATTTCAGTGTTAAGGCATGCGCGAAGATCGTCATTTTTGAGGTTTTCCACTAACGCCGGAACCACGTTCATACCGCCGACTAATCCGAGCGCAGTGGCTGCAGCGCGACCCACCAGTGGATCTTCGTTTTGAAGATAGTCTATTAGATCGCCTTCAGAGTATTTTGATGTGAGAAGTTCTTTAAGGCTTTCTTCATCTGCTGCGTTTTTGAACATCTGTACCGCTAATTCCGAAAATCCGTTGCGTGCTGGCATGGTTATTCCTCCTTATTTCATGTTGATTATAGCATATCTTTGTTGAAAATAACAATGCAAAAGTCTATGGCTATGGTAGATTTTACAATTAGCGATATCCCTTCTATCGGCGCGCTTACAAAGCGCGTCTACCAGTAGGCGTCTACATTTTTATACGCAATAAGTCGTTTTGGACTTGGAAGTTTTTATTTTTCAGATTTCTCACGTTATACTTTCGGTGAGAAACTTTTCAAAGATGTTGGTTTCTCGGTAGTTATATTTATAGCATGCCTCTGCGAGATACAGGGGCGTGTATCTTGTTGAGTAGTGGTGGTGTTGTCCATACCATGCCCTCTTGACGAAAGACCAAAAGCCTTCCATCGTATTGGTATGGATGTCGCCAGCCTCCCATTTCTCACTACGGTTAAGTGTCTCATGTTTCATTTCCTTACCGATTTCGTTGTAGCCTCTATACTGATCAGTAATGAGTTCAGAATCTTCGGTATTGACGAATCTGTTGATGAAGTCGGAGATCGTCTCACCAGTGACGTTGGATACGAGTTGTGCGATGACGTGTCCACCACGTGCGACTGCGCCCAGCACGGCATCTTTAGCGGTGCCGCGTCCGCGTTTACGGGGTTCACCATCCTCCCGGTCATAGTCTTTGCGACGCTTACCACCGATATAGGTTTCATCTGCTTCAATGACCCCTTGTAGTAAGACATTATCCTTTCCCATCTCTGTGCGTATAGCCATCATTAGACACCAAGCAGCTTTCTGTTTCATCCCTAAATCGCGTGCCAGTTGATAGGAGGACAAACTTTTCTTTGCGTTTGCCATGAGAGCGATAGCGAGAAACCACTTTTGGAGCGGTATTTTCGTGCCGTGAAATATTGTGCCGTGTGTCACCTTGAATGTAGCACGGCAATCGTGGCAGTTCCAGCGTCCGACACGCCCAACCTCGTGTTCGTTCCGCCTTCGGACGTTTAGACTTGGACAATGCGGGCATTCTGGGGATTCTTTTCATCGGAGCCGCTCCAGATATTCGATGCAATCCTCTTGCGTTGAGAACGTCTTCATCACCTTGATTAGATCCATCAGAAAACACTCCTGTTTTTTGGAGTTGCATTTTTCTGATAGTTTCTGATACAATATCAGATAAGTGTGAACCAGAAAAGCAACTCGCTTTTTTGAGTTTCAAATAGGGGGTTGATACCCCCTATTTTCTTACTGATATTATACTATGAAAACCCTTTATTTACAAGGGTTTAGCGCACTTTTCCAACTTTTGTCAAGTCCAAAACGACTTATTCCGTTTTTATATTTAGGCATAAATGCCTCTGACACTTGTCAAAAAGTGTTTTTTCAACTACAATGTGTATGTGTACACCTTAGAACCTCTTACACCTCAAAATTGTAACGAATGGGATGCTGTTATCCAGCAATGTCCTAATAGCACTGCTTTTCAAGCCTCTGTATGGCGAGATGCACTTGCAAATTCCTTCAAGCAACTTGATCCTGTGCACATGCTTATTAAACAAAACGGGACGGTAATCGGTGGAATCCCCGCATTTGTGTTTGAGCCGATACCGGGTATCCGATTGTGGCATTCAATGCCGTGGAACCTATTTGGTGGTCCACAAATAATTGATGCCGCCAAAGTGGATACCGTATCGTTGATTTCAACCATTGAGACCTATCTTCAAACCGTATCATCTGAAAAAGGGTGGTGTGAACTGTGCTGGACACTTTTACCCGATGACACTTTAAAATATGGCGATTCGCTAACAGAAATGGGGTATGCACGGACAGAACGGTTTACACATATTTTAAAAACGAACGGAGATATTGACGCCCTTTGGCACGCCTACAATAAACGTGTCCGAGGTGCTGTTAGGAAAGCGCAAAAATCGGGTGTGGAGGTTACCGATACCGAAAGTGAGGCGGATTTATCCACATTTTACGACATGTATCTTACAACTGTAAAACGGTTAGGCGGGACACCGAAACCCCGCGCGCTCATGCAAATGCTTCTGCAGCACGGTATTGCCAAACTTGCTATCGCTACATATCAAGGCACTGTCATTGCAGGATTACTCTATCTCTATTTCAATCGCACTGTAACTTTGTGGTGTGAGGCTTCTGTACTTGCGTATCTACAATACCGTCCGAATAATGCAATTTTTCACCATATTATCACATGGGCATGCAAGGAAGGGTATGAATGGGTGGATTTCGGTGCTTCACCACCGGAAAATGAAGGATTGATTGCACACAAGGAACAATATAGCGCCCAAAAAACTGATTTCTGTAGTTATACCAAGATAGTTTCGTCATTCAAAAGATCGTTGTGGACACAGAGTGAGAGTGTACTTAGGAAAATTTATACGTGGATGCAGTAGTCCGTATGTCAGTAGAGTTTGTGAAATCTGACGGACAAAATAATACAATATAATCACATAGAAATGGAATTATAATTATGAGTCAAACAATCCCCTCCAAAAAGGAAAACTCTCTCATGCAAAAAATAGTAGTTTTAATTTTAACAATTACGTCGGCGATATGTATTATTCCTGAAAACACGACTGCACAAGACACACAAGATTGGCATTTGCGCCATCTACCCGAAGGCGTGAAAGCGCGGTTCGGTAATGGCGAAATAACAGGAGATATCGCGAGTTCCAGTGATGGAAAACGTTTAGCTGTCGCTTGTGCCATCGGTATTTGGATATATGACACAGAGACAGATAAACCACTTAATTTGCTAACAGGACATACGGATAGGATTTTGAGCGTGACATTCAGTTCGGACGATACCTTGTTGGCAAGTGTGAGCCACGATAGCACCGTCCGTGTTTGGGACGCACGCACCGGCACTGCACTGCGGACGCTGCACGGACATGAACAGGCGACTACAGACGTAGCATTCAATCCGGATGGTTTTCTGTTAGCAAGTGGCAGTGAAGATGAGACCATCCGTCTGTGGGATGTGCGCACTGGCAAAGAGCTGCACACGCTAACAGGACATATCGGGAGTGTCACAAGTGTGGCGTTTAGTCCGGATGGAAAGACATTGGCGAGCGGCAGTTTAGACAAAATGTTGCGGCTGTGGGACGTGGAGACAGGGAAAACGCTGTGGCACTTCGTAGCGCATCGAGATAAAGTCTATGACATTGCGTTTAGTCCGGATGGGAAGTTATTGGCAAGTGCAAGTGAAGACATGACCGCCCGTTTGTGGGATGTCCAAACACGCGAGACTCTTCATACGTTGCGTGAGCATCGCAGCAACGCCCTCTTTGGTGTTGCGTTCAGTCCGGATGGTAGGATGCTGGCGGGTGGAGGCTACAATTTGATCAATCTATGGGATGTGCAGACGGGGACGTTCTTGCGATCATTGGGGGATACGGTCTATAGCAAGAGCCTCGCATTTAGTCCAGATGGGAAGACGCTAATAAGCGGCGACAGAGGCGACAGATACAATACTGTGCATCTATGGAATGTGGAAACCGGAAAAGAAATTCGGAAGATGGTAACGTATACGAAGTCTATCAGTAGCATCGCGTTTAGTCCGGATGGAAGGATATTAGCGAGTGGCGGTTTGGACAATACAGTTCATTTGTGGAATATGCAGACAGGCAAGTTACTGCAGACAGACAATGTTGTGG
>JAGWBU010000148.1 GCA_021295735.1 Candidatus Poribacteria bacterium
GCATGCTGCGCCTCTTTGAACTTGTGGACGGAAACCCACGGCGTGTGCGGACTACCTTTAAGCGCATATTTAACATCGCAATTATTTATGCACATCCCTCATATAATTTAGGAGGTTATTAAATGAAGTTATTAAGTATAAGTATAGCGTTGCTCTTATGTCTCTGTGCTGTTTCATGGTCACTTGAGCAAAACGACGAAGCGATCGTTGGTGTATGGCTGTTTGAAGGCAATGCTGACGATTCGTCAGGAAACAAAAATGATGGAAAGGTTAACGGGGATTTCAAATTTGAAGATGGTAAGTTTGGTCAGGCTGTCGTTGCTGCAGGTGGAGGCAGTATTGATGTTCAAGATTCGGACAGCATCTTAAGCATCAAAACAGGTTTGACAATTGCTGCATGGTTCCGAGTTGATGCAGACTCAGATACAGGTATTAGAAAAAATGGTGCATATTTGTTAGAAGACCAATCTGCTGGTGAACCTGTCCCTAACGGTTTTTCGTTTAGAATCTGGACACCAGGGCTCTCACCTGGTTTTTATGGCAAAACAGAGTTAGAACAGAAAAAATGGTACCATGTCGCTGCGACATACGATGGGGAAACTATGGAGATGTATATTGATGGTGAACCAGAAAGCGCTAACGGAGCACTGGATGCTGGTAAGGCAGCATGGGATCCAAAGTGGAATGGTGAGATCGCCAAAGGTTCACCGCTTCAACTCAAATTCGCTTCTGAGACTTACCACGGTGGTATTGATGAGATTGTCATTCTCAGTCGCGCTCTCGACCAAAAAGAGATTCAGCAACTGACACACGGCTGGGACAATGCGTTTGATGTTGAACCTGAAGGAAAATTAGCAACAACATGGGCACAACTGAAATCTTTACGATAATTTGAATCAATGTTTGGGGATACCATGCAGTTGTATCCCCAAATACACAAAACATTCGCTTTCGCTGTAAAAGCAACTTTCCGTCTTAATTTTCAATTGAATCTACTTTTCAACCTCATCAAACGATAGCATCTTCTTTATCTTTCCCGGTTGTGCCCAGTTACACTTTCCTGCCCCATTGAGTTGCCGCAACAATATCGGAATTTCAGGGTTCTCAAGCGCTGTCTTTATCCTATGTGCATCATCTTCACACCAGCATGGAATAAACGCATGCATCGCCTGATTGCCTTGCCACATCTGCCCATCTACACTGCTTAATATAATCGGGTTAAATTGATTCTTCCCATACGCCTGCCATATCACCTTGAAAGGTGCAAACGAATAGGGACCAACACCAAGCATCGCCCACCAACTCCCTCTATTCATAGACGCACGCAGCATCGTGCCTTTCCTTGCTTGTAGTTGGTCTTGGTAGCGCTGAAGATAGTTCCGCAATGCGTCATATTTTTTGATTTGATCCCATGTGAGCGGTTTTCCGATTTCCCGATGATACGGCAGCAGAATCCATTTGTGAGGCGATAATACATTTTGCCGCCACATCTCCTTGCTGGCAAGAGGATATAGAAATCCTTGGGGGAGATGCGAAGGTTTGTGGTCAAAGATAAAGACACTATTCGCGCCGCATGTATTCACGCCTTGTCGTGGCTTTTGTTCAGATGTCAATCTGATTTCAAGTGTTGCGCCTGCCTTGAGTTCGTCAAGGTTTTGAACGATCCGCCAGGGGTCAGCAGGATTTTTGAGCGGTAAAGCCTTATGTTCAACCCAATTTCTGTCCAACTCTTTGAAATATGTGACAGGAAATTTCTGTTGTGTATCACCTTGAAACTTGGCACAACAGTATGCAGTGTTAACCCCATCAAACACTTTAATAGATGTAAATTCATAGACAGTATCCACAGCAAAATTACGGAGATCGGCATTGTAATTTCTAAATCCGTTATGCGCACCATCACCAAAAAAGAGAGACGTGGGAAGATAGAAAAATCCCAAACCGTTCTTTCTGAGTAGTTTCCCCAAAACAACTTTCAACACTAATGCAGCTATATCAACGCGAGAAGAACCCAAAAGCGTCCGTTGCGTATCCGAAACAAGTCCTTCTTGAACAAAATAGGGTTTAATTTCTGTTTTGTAAGCCGTAGGTAAGTCTCCGAAGTTTGCCCACGGCGGATTCCCAATGAGAATGTCATATTGTTGCGTATGCGTCTCCGTGATAATATCTTGACAGAAGATTTGAGAGGTTGGAAAATCAACACCAAATTCTTGTTGCACATTTTTTCTGAACTGATCAAGATGTGAGGGAACTATCTCAATAAGCGTCAGACGGGACAAACGTTCGGTAGTAATAGGAATTCCTCTGCTTCGCGCGATATGGAGCATCGTAAGCACAAACGCACCCTGCCCCGCTGTCGGGTCGCAGATATGTGCGCCGTCAAGCCACGCATCAAAAATGTTCCACTTATTGATGAGCCATTCTGCCCATTTTATGGGGGTAAAAACTTGTCCAATCTGCCTTTTCATTTCATGAGAGAATACCAATTATCCGTGCTTTTCGCAACAATTAATTGATGCAACATAATTGCTTGTAGTGGCGTAATTCATAGTGTGCCTTACACTAAAATCTTTGACTTGACCTTTTCAGAGGAAATATGGTACTATTTGATAGATACTTGTTCTACAATGTTCTCCCGCACACTGTAATGGCATTTATGGATAGTAAAAGGCAGCTCATGCAATGACAGCAATAAAAACAGACCTTTATCTTGGAGATTGTTTAGAGGTCCTGTCCAATTTTGAAACTGATTTATTTGACCTGATTGTGACCTCTCCTCCGTATGCGGACCGCCGATCAAAAACGTACGGTGGGATCAATCCTAATGAATATGTGAATTGGTTTATGCCTCGCGCTGAACAATTTTTAAGGGTCCTCAAGCCATCTGGCACATTCATCCTAAACATTAAAGAGAAAGCCGTCAACGGAGAACGGCATACCTATGTTATTGAGTTGATACTTGAAATGAAAAAACAGGGTTGGTTGTGGACAGAAGAGTTTATCTGGCACAAAAAAAATAGCTATCCGGGCAAATGGCCGAACCGATTCAGAGATGCTTGGGAAAGATGTCTACAGTTTAACAAAACCAAAAAGTTCAATATGTATCAAGAGGCTGTTATGGTACCGATGGGAAATTGGGCACAAAAAAGATTGAAAAATCTCAGCGAGACAGATCAGAGTCGAGATACGTCAAAGGTAGGCAGCGGGTTTGGTAAAAACGTTTCAAATTGGTTAGACCGAAAAATGGCGTATCCGACAAATGTTTTGCACTTAGCAACAGAAACAGGAAATAGGAAACATAGTGCTGTTTTTCCCAAGACATTGCCTGAATGGTTTATCAAATTGTTTACGCAAGAAAATGATTGGGTGCTTGACCCATTTGCAGGTTCAGCGACGACTTGTCAGGTTGCTCAAAAGTTGTTAAGGAATTCCGCTGGTATTGAAATTTTTCCTCAGTATTATCAGGTTGCCAAAGAGAACATCAAACCGACACAACATCTATTATTTGAAGAGTCTGAATATGAAACCCATTACACAACAGGAAATCACTGATTATGTTGAGGCAAACATTCAAGTTTTTCATCAGAGAAGGTTAGAAAATCTTCAAAAACTGAAACTAATGAATGTCGTCAAACAAAAAAATCCCTATTTATTTAAGGCGAAAAACATTAACACAGCCTCGGAATTCGTTAAGACTATTCTTGAAGCTCGTCTATCTTCGCAAGAAGAAACAATTTTTGGTGGGTTTCTGGAAGGACTTGCGATCTTCATTTGTGCAAAGGTGTATGGTGGTCAAAAATCTTCAGCAGAAGGGATTGATTTAGAGTTTGAAAAAGATTCTATAAGATACATTGTATCAATCAAATCTGGACCCAATTGGGGAAATAGTAGCCAAGTATCAAAACTGAAGGACAACTTCAGGAAAGCAAAACGAATCCTTAGAACAAATACATTATCCGCTAATGTCGTCGCTATTAATGGTTGTTGCTATGGAAAAAACCAAAAGCCAGATAAAGGAGACTATCTGAAGTTGTGTGGACAAAAATTTTGGGAGTTTATTTCTGGTGATACCAATCTTTACACCGACATTATTGAACCTCTGGGACATCAAGCTAAAGAAAAAAATGAGCAATTTTTACAAGAATATGCTAAAGTTCTTAACAAATTTACTTTAGAGTTTATCACAACATTTTGCAATGCTGACGGTAACATACTGTGGGAAGAAATCGTTAAATTTAATTCTGCAGAGACCACATCTTGAAGCCAATTCCAAGTCCCGTTTGATGATGAATATTTAATCATTTTCTACAACGAACTCCTGTCTCCTAATCTCAAAGAAATCAATTCTCTTCTACTTTTCCCGCCGAAAACCCCTTTCTGTTTATAGTAAAATCCGAAAATATGTTCACATTTCAATGAATAACAATCCCCATACACTCGCGCTGGCGAGGTTTCCTAACTCTAAATCCCTCTGTATAAGCGACAATTTTTCTGGACATGCAACCAATACTATGCTATGTTAAAACTATATATCTCATAGACATTATGCAGAGGAGAAACTATGGCTAACGAAGACTTCATCTCTAAAGTACCGCACTATACTTTCGCGGAAACGTTGGAAGAACAGGAAGAACAGTTAAAGACAAATCCGTTGATGCAACGGTTGAATGATTATCGGAAGACTTACGAAGGCGACCCACATCGTCCAATCTACCACTACATCAACCCAGAAGCGATGCTTAACGACCCAAATGGGCTTTGCTTCTGGCAGGGACAATGGCATCTTTTCTACCAAGCATATCCACCTGAAGATACACGGCAGCACTGGGGACACGCCGTTAGCGATGACCTTATCCATTGGCGTGATCTACCCTACGCTATTTATCCGAATCCGGAACGCTGCTGTTTCTCCGGTTCAACCTTTGTGGAAGAAGACCGCGTGATTGCGATGTATCATGGGACGGTTGTCGGCAATATGGTAGCAGTTTCAAGTGATCCACTCCTTCTGAATTGGGAGAAGGTATCTGGTAAGGCAGTCATTCCCTCAAGACATGCTGATGGCACAACACCTGTTTATCGTGTCTTTGATCCATGCATCTGGAAGAAGGATGACATGTATTACTCGCTATCGGGTGGAACGCTGCCGAACGGCCCTGGCGGTAAACCGGTTCGCGCCAACTTCCTACTCCGCTCAGCAGACTTGGCGAACTGGGTCTATCTGCATCCATTCGTTGAAGATGATCAATACACGTTGGTCGGCGATGATGGTGCTTGTCCCTATTTTTGGCCGATAGGTGACCGACACATGCTTCTATTTTTTAGCCACATGAGCGGTGGGCAATACCTACTTGGTGATTACGACAAAGCACGCGACAAGTTCGTTGTAACAGCAGGTGCGAAAAACAATTTCGGGGCGGCATCGCCCGCTGGTGTCCACGCACCTTCTGCGACACCTGATGGTGAAGGTGGTATCATCGTAATCTATAACATGAACCCCGCAAAACCCACGAAGGGTTGGAATCAGATTATGACGTTGCCGCGCCGTTTGACACTTCTCTCTAAAGATGAAATCGGTATTGAACCTGCAGGCGATATTGAATCGTTGCGATATGACCACCAGCATGTTGATGCGACAACACTTCCTGCTAACGAAGAAGTTGTGTTAGAAAACATAAAGGGCAACGCCATGGAACTTGAGTTTGAAATTGACGCGAAAAGCGCACCAATGTTTGAACTGAACATTCTTCGTTCCCCTCAGAAAGAGGAATTTACACGTATCGCCTTCTTCAGAGAACGCGGTATGCGAAACCTCAATTCAGACAGAAATGTTCGCGATAGCCTGCTAACGATTGATTCTTCGTATTCATCTATAGCACCGGATGTGCGTTCGCGTGCGCCCGAAACTGGTACACTTTCAATTCTGGGAGACGAAACGCTCAAATTGCGTGTGTTTGTTGACAAGAGTGTTGTGGAAGTATTCGCTAATGGACGGCAATGTGTCGCGATGCGCGTCTATCCCGACAGAGAAGATAGTGTTGGTGTATCTTTGCGTTCTCAAGGGCAAGACAGTGAACTCAAATCGCTGGATGCTTGGCAGATGAAAAACATTTATGCGTAGGAAATTTCCGCTGTCTTAGTTCGCCCAAGAAGTTTTGGTAGTCGTGCCTTAATTGCGACTACCAAAATTTCGAATTGAATAGCCATGTGAGAGACGCATTGTGATATAAAAATTCAACTCTAAACCGCAGTTGACTGTACGGAAAAACTCTTATAACATGCCATAAAAATAAGGAGATTAACTCTTGTTGAAGAAAATTGGATATATCCTTTTGGGAGGATTCGTAGCTACTATCGGATATATTGCTGGTAGTATAGACAATATAGGCGCAGACAATGATTGGCAAAGTGTGAAAAAATTACATGTTGAGGAAAGCATTCTTATTGGAGATGCAAATCAGAAGAATAATATCGTCCTTTCCGTAGATGGCAAAACATGTAACATCACCCTCATTAGCGAACCCTTTCCACCTGCAAAGAATATAGTATCCCTTACCACAGATGAAAAGGGTTCAATGATATCTACAAGAAATAAAAACACCGATAGAGGTGTTACCCTTTTGTCCAGCAATGAACACAACTTGGTTCGTATAATAGATGCATCTGGAGAGAAGCAAATTCGATCTTCAGACAGCCCTTCAAAAACTACAAATGCCATTGTTAAGCCTACCACTGGTGCGATTACGGTAGAATTGGTGACGATACCGAATTTTACTATTAAAGATGGCAAGGCATACATCAGTGACGCTGTAGTGCAAAAGGCATCTGGAGAAAAGATGCACGTAACATTTATAGACCCTCTACCCCCTAATGGGATGTTTAATATTCTTGACAAAATATCCATAAAACCTGTTGGAAATAAGTGGAAATTCGTTAAGTTTGTAAAAAGTAGCGGTTTTTAAACCTTTAAGCTCTACTTGTCCGTGAAACTTGGCAGAGCGCAGCGAAACCCAACAATTCAACCGTATTGGAAGTAATTAAGAGTTGGGTTTCACACACTTTTATGTCCGATTTTATTGTGTATTCCGTTCTACCCAACGGACAGTGGTTATTGAATTATATTATTAAACTCACGTTATTGATAAGCTATTTCCGCTATTTTCACGGCAATGTGCTGTTGCTCGTGCCTATCTGCTGCAGGATGATAGCAACGGCATCTCACTATTTGCTATTGGTGGCGAGGCGAAGATTGTTTCAATGGATGTGTGGCAGATGCACTCTATTTGGGAAGAATTGAAATATCCGGAAGGGAAGTAAAAAGATAAATAAGATGAACAATTTCATGATAATTTTAAAAAGCATAAAGGAGTAAGAAGCCATGAAACGTCTCACACTAACATCGCTGGGACAAATTCGTGAAGCCGATATAGCCTTTGGTGATCTGACGGTATTTGTCGGTGAACAAGCGAGTGGAAAGGGCATTCTACTCCAACTTGTAAAGTTAATTTTAGACGCAGGCGATATTACGCAAACTCTCAAAAAACACGGTTTTGATTGGCAAAAAAAAGTTGAGAATTTTTTATCCCTTTATTTCGGTGAAGGGATGGAGGGAATATGGAACAAGGATGAGACAATAGTCACCTTTAATAAGATGGATTTTACACCTCGAAACGCGTTATTAAGGAGAAAGAAAGATGAGAGTCTTTTTCTGATACCGGCACATCGGGTTGTAACGCTTAAAGATGGATGGCCACGAGCATTTACAGATTACAATATTGGCGATCCGTATGTTGTAAAGCAATTTAGTGAGAAGTTAAGACTTCTTATGGAAAGGGGATTCCGTTCAGGTGAAGGGATGATTTTTCCGCAGGCAGGCCGTATGAATAAAACAATGCGTGATGCAATTGGAGAGAGCGTATTTGGAAAGGGTGAAGTAAAAATTGATAGATCCGGTTTACGGAAACGCATTGTTTTGGATATCGCTGGTAGTCAACTACCGTTCATGGCTTGGTCAACTGGACAAAGAGAATTCACTCCGCTCTTACTCGGACTTTACTGGTTAATGCCTTCAGGTAAAACAGACAAAAAAAATGAAATAAACTGGGTTGTCATTGAAGAGCCAGAAATGGGATTGCATCCAAAGGCGATTTCATCTATGCTAACTGTCTTTTTAGAACTTATGAGACGCGGTTACAAGGTTATTATCTCAACCCATTCTGCACAAATCCTTGAATTAGTATGGTCAATTCAATTTTTAATTAAAGCACATGCTGACCCAAAGGAGTTATTGAAGGTGTTGGAGCTAAAATCAAATTACTTTTCCAAACCTTTAGTAGAAACGGTGTTTAAAAAAACATTCAAGACCTATTATTTTTCCCGACAGGATGAGGCTGTAAATGTCAAAGATATTTCTACATTAGATGCGGAAGATCCAGATGAAGCAGTATCGGATTTTGGGGGATTGACAGCATTTAGCACTAAAGCTGCTGAAGTTGTCTCTTCGGCTATATGGAGGTCTGACTTGTGAATTTTCGCGATGCCGTTAAAAATATACCAGAAATTAAAAACTGCCTAAAAGATGGATTACAAGCACTTGGCAGAAACAGTAATAAGATTAAAGCACTTACGAAAAGAGCTTTGGTAGGTAGCGTTGATATAGATACCTGTCTAAAAAACGTATATCCAAATGCATCCCGTTGGGACTATGTTTTTGGCTATAAGCATAAGATTTGCTATGTTGAAGTTCATCAGGGAAAAGCGAGTGAAGTTGAAAATATCGTAAAGAAATTTATGTGGTTAAGACAATGGCTTGAATCTTCAGGAAGAAATCTTGAAAATTTGAAAGAGCTAAGTTCATACCATTGGGTTTCCAGTGGAAGGACTGACCCAGCAATTAGGAAAAATATTAGATATCAAAGAAGATTGGCGCAAAACGGCATTCGTGGACCGAGTTCCTCGCTATATGCTGATTCTGTTTTGTAATCATGCTGCCTCCCAACCCAGACAGCATCTTTAAAAACCTTAAGAGATATACAAATGTGCAAATCCATTGAAAAGGTCACCGCATTTATCACACAAGAAAGAAATGGAGTCAACGCGTTGCTTGTATTCAAACACCCTACCGCTGGCATCCAAATCCCTGCAGGTACAGTTGAAGTCGGTGAAAATATTGAAACTGCGGTAAAGAGAGAGGCACATGAAGAAACCGGACTACAGAACGTAAAAATTGAAAAATATCTCGGTTGTATTGAAAACGAATTAGACGAACAAGAACGGATAATAACACAAACAACCAAGGTCTATATCAAACCCGATTTAAACGCAATTCCTTACAAAGACAAGCTAACCAGAGGACTTACTGTGGAGCACCATTCCACCTATAAAGACTTCACTCACGTTACATATTTTGAATATGATAAATTTCCCAATCCGTCTTATGTTGCCTATAATATATCGGGATGGGTGCCGAACAAAAACTTGAGTAAACAAAAAACGAGACATTTCTTCCGATTGAGCACAACTGAAGAAACAGAGGATATATGGGAATTGAAAAGCGATAGGGGTCATATTTTTCAACCTTTTTGGACACCACTTTCACCGAAACCCGAAATTGTGTCTCCACAAAACAGATGGCTGGACTTTGTCTACGAGAAAATACATACTTAGTAAAATTCACACCTTACTATACACTGCGGTAGGCGCGTTTTCAAAGTGCGCCTACAGACGAATACTAATATTTTTCTTTTCTGGGAGGAGATAAGATGTCAACTTATCGTGCAGGCGTAATCGGTTTAGGACGGATGGGGAGCACCTTTGACGATGAAATTACGCAGGGAGGTTCACTCTTTCTGCCTTACTGTCATGCCCCAAGTTATGACGCATCACCGAAAACAGAATTGGTCGCAGGCGCCGACCTACATGCTGAACAAGCCTCAATTTTCGGTGAACGTTGGGGACTCAGTTCGGAACATATCTATAACGATTATCAAGAAATGTTAGAGAAGGAAAACCTTGATATTGTCAGCATTTGCACAACAGCACGGGTTAGATCAACTATTGTGCAAGATGTGGCGCGTGCTGGTGTCAAAGGTATCTGGGCAGAAAAACCGATTTCGCTGAGTCTTGCCGAAGCGGATACAATGGTGGATGTCTGTCAAGAAAACGGTGTGGTAATAGCAATCAATTGTGCAAGACGTTGGAATCCTTTCTTTAGCGAAGCAAGAAAACTCATTGACGAAGGGGAAATCGGTAATGTGCTGCAGGTTACTGTTTACGCACAGTGTGGTCTCTCACATAATGGTAGCCATGCCATTGATATTCTACGCTATATGGCGGGCGGAAATGTGGAATGGGTTTTCGGTGAGATGCAGTCCGATGAAGCCGCCGCAGGTGAAAACGACTTGATGGGAAACGGCTACATGGTATTTGATAACGGTGTCCGAGCATATCTTCGAAGCACAGCGTGTGGTGCTGCACCGTGGGAGGTAGATGTTATTGGCACAACGGGACGTATCCGCTCAATTAACAATGCTGAAACGTTCGAGTTAATCCGTATGGTTCCGGGTGGCAGGCGTGGACGCGGTGTGCCTGCGACGTGTCCGTTCCCGTGGCCCGTGCGGATGCAAGGGATGGGGTTAACCATTGTTGACGACATTATCAACGCCATTGAAAACGGAGGTTCGCCAAAATGTTCAGGTGAAGATGGACGTGAGGCTTTAGAGGTTGCTATTGCACTCCGAGAATCGCATCGGCGTGGCGGCGTAAAGGTAGAATTACCGGTTGAAAACCGAAACCTTCGTATTCTTTCGTCTGAGATTCGGGGTGATGATACACCTGCTCGGGTTAGACGATTACGGGGTTGATATAGGAGAAATCAAACACATGCCACAAAAAACTGCATTCGTCTATCACCCAGACTATCTAAACCACGACACAGGTCCCGAACACCCAGAACGACCCTCCAACAAAGCGATGTGTGGAAGCAACTGCACCATATTGACCCGATACCCGCGACCGTTGAGCAGATCGTTTATGTGCATAATTCTGGCATAGGTATAACAAATTTTTCACTTGAAGAAAAGTGAGTAATACGGTATACTAAAATTATGTCTTACTTTCTATGCTTATAATCAAATGTGTGGAAAATTCTCATAATAGCATAAGGGTATGATTCCACGCTTATATCAATAGTTGTTGGTACACAGATATGTCGTATCTGACAATTCAACTTGTTTTACCTATTTGCTAGGGTAATTTTACTTATTTTTGGGATAGTAATTAGAATGGCAAAACGAATCCAATCAATTCAACAGAAGGTTCCAATTGGAAGTCAAGTCACATTTACGCTGAAAACTGACGAAAAAGTCTCAGGTATTCTTACAGAGATTGCACTTGAACATATTACTCTAGAGGTAGGAAATTGTCAAAAAACAATTTTTGAGGAAGCAATCTTGATGTTTGACGTTCAGGATCAGGAAAATGAGGTTGAAGCAACCAACTCAACAGATGCTAACACAGAAATAACAGACTCGGTTTCAGGCCAAGTTGAAGCATCGGAATCTGTAGATGCTAACATAGAGCCAGTCAAATCCGTTTCAGGACAGGTTGAAGTACCTAACACAACAGACACTAACACAGAAACAACAGACTCGGTTCCAGGCCAAGTTGAAGCATCTAACTCAACAGATGCTAACACAGAAACAACAGATGCCGTTAATTTTGAAGAACAAGTTTCTGAACAACTTGATGAAATTGAAAAACGGTTTAAAAACGAAATTGAAGATGTTAAAATCGAATTGGAACCGCCAGATTTTACCTTTCCGGCAGACGAGTTAAAAGACTGGCAAAATACAAGTATCGCTGGCAAGTGGTTACAAATCAAGAATAAGTATGAGAACGCTCAAAGAATCAATGAATTAAATACTAAATTTGGTAGAATCCAACCACTTCTTAGTGAACTCACCCCTTTAGTTAGAAGTTTCCCAAATTCGCCATCACTAAAACGTGTCTTTGCCTATTTTAACGCCTTGTCACATCCAGATGATTGGCAAAAGACAATTCAAATATATCAAGAGGTGGCGATTACTTCAGACGGTTCAAATGATTGGTTTAATGTTGCAGTATCTGCGTTGAATCTCAATAATGAAGCACTTGTATGTTTTAGTCTGGAGAAATTTTTTCGTGATGTTTCCGTTATTGATGCACCTAATGCATGGTATATTTATGTTCGTCTCATAGAAAAATTTAATAACCTATCTGCATTTCGTGAGTTGTGTAAGAAAGACGAAAACGATGTTACTGAAAATGAAGTTGAAGTGTTATTGGATGCAGCTATTTATCTATTTAAGAAGAAGGTTACCACGGAATTAGCGATAGAAATTGTCCAAAGACGAATCAAGGACGGCACCACAGAATCCCTACTTAGAGAAGTATGTGAAAAACTTGGTGGTCAGTCCATTGCGTCCTACCGTCAGTTTTTGTCCGAATTCATGGAATCCATGATTGCATTGGAGAAAAAACCTGATCCGATAACCCGTGAACGATCAGAACATATTGAGACTGCAAAACAATCTATTTCTCGTAAGGTGCCGCGAAAGCAGACGCTGAAAACAAAATCTGAACTTAACGAGAAAACACGTTATAAATTAGCGAAACAAGCTGATCAAGATGGAAACCTTGAGTTTGCGGAAAATCTTTATAGAGAATGCCTTGAGCAGGATATTCGATACGACAGTGTGATTAAGGACTTAGCAATGGTCCTTGTTCGATTAGGGCGACCAGAGGAAGCAGTGGATCTACTAGAAAAGAATCGCCCAAAAGTTAAAAATAAACAGGCATTAGATAATGTGCTACTTACTGTTTATCTCGCTGCAGCTCAATATAAAAAAGCAATAGATTTGCTTAACAATGCCCTGGAGCAAGCACAGGACCAGGAACGAAGGTTGCAAATTCGTATGCAAATTGCAAGTGCTTATATTAAGTTAGAAGATTATGTAAATGCCGAAAACGAATTACATCAGGTACTAAAATTATGGACAAACAATATTACCGTACAAAGGAATCTTGCCTTTTGCCTCTCAAAACAGAATCGTTATAATGAAGCAAAGCAGATTTTGAAGAAAAATCAGAGTACGCCTTCTGATGCGAAAACCAGAGAACTATTAGAAGCAATTGAAAGAGCACAGAGTACAGGTGAATTTATACTTGATGACGATAGGATTATTTCGGGTGAATTGCGTGAATTAAGCGAATTTGCGGAGTTCTTCTTGGCAAGTTGTACATTTGAGGCTATACAACCAGATCGATTGAATGAAGAGGGAAAATACATAGGTTCAGAAACAGATGTTCGATTTGATATAGGCAGGCTTGACAAGATAGCCAGAGAACAAGGCACCAGACGTCCACGTGCTCGCAGTAACACCTATCTAACTGCTGCTCGGATCTACTACGATCGGAAGGATAATCGGAATATCTTTTATCGATATCTCTGTCGTAGTTTTGCTTCAAGAGGCGATGCTGCTGTGAGTGAAAATGCCCATTTGGATACTGCTCGAGATTGGTATTGTGAAGCACTAAGAGTCTATGGTGGAATTCAGGGTCAAAATTACGATGAACAAGATGCTGTTAATGCTTTAGCTCGATTCCTATTTTCATATCTCGGAAGAGAAAAAATTCCAATGTCACCGTATCGAGCAGACGAAAACGCACCCATTATAGAACAACAGTTACAATTCATAGGAAACACAGTTGAGACCGTAATCTCCAATCATCCCCAGGAAGACAAGGTATTTGATGCAATTGTATATCTTTTGCATTGTCAATATGCTGAGACCCGTATTCTTAAGTGCTTTTATGACAACTTAAAACTACGGGAGACGGCCCTGGATTATTTACAAAAAAAGGATATAAACATTCCTGAATCTATAGGGATGTTAGACGACTTTGTTTCTCTATGGAGGCAGTTACGGGCCGCGAATTTCAACGAATCTCATATCATTTCAACTGACCTTAGACTTCTGAACAATTTTGAGATCACGACGGCCTGGTTGGAAGACAGCATAAGACGTACAGAAGATATTCGCTCAAACTTGTTCTTTGAATTAGATCAACAACGAGTTGGAGAGTTACAGAAGATTCTTGAAAGTGCATTCGAACTGTGCAAACAGGTTACGTTCGAAGAGCGAGACCGTTGGTGTTTTCAACTTTGTAGTTCTTGCCAGGTCCTACTTGGTGAAATTAAAGAAAGTCCGACAAGAGTATCCGTAGAAGATGTTTATCCTATTATAGAAGTTATTCAAGAGAGAGTGGATTTATACCGCAATGAACTATACAAGACTTCAAAACCTCAATTGATACTCAGGCTGCCAGTCGAATCTTATGTCCCAATTGGCCGGAAAATTCAGGTGCAGCTTGTGGTAGAGAATGAAGTTGGACGGAGTCCTGCTGAGTCATTGGAGTTGGTTATTGAAGAGGATGAGGCGTTCTTTGAGGTTACAGAACCGACTATTAAACGCGATGAATCTTTACGTGGAGGAGAAAAGTCATTTCTGAAAGTCCCATTACGTGTAACTCCTGAAGCTTTAAAATCCCGAACATTTTCTTTATCCCTTTGTGCTCAGTATCGCACTCGTACAGAAGAACAAGTCCAAACTCCGGTTCAGAATTTCTCCATTCGACTCTATTCAAAAGATGAGTTTG
Organism: Candidatus Poribacteria bacterium; assembly: GCA_021295735.1. Taxonomy (GTDB): domain Bacteria; phylum Poribacteria; class WGA-4E; order WGA-4E; family WGA-3G; genus MSPOR6. The sequence goes on from JAGWBU010000148.1 coordinate 14,695, forward strand.
AGAAAATTAAAAATCCTTATGCTGCTTATGCTGAAGGTGGTGTTGTTGTTAATAAAGATATGTTCGTTGGGCGTGAGGAATTAATCCAAAATATAGCGCAGGCTATCCAAGAATCTCGGACACAAAGTAAGTCTGTCATAGTATTTGGACAAAAACGATCTGGTAAGTCTTCGGTTTTATATCATCTAAAGAAGTCACTCGAAAAAGATCAAGAATTACTTATCCTTGATTTGGGAAACATGTCAACGCTTCTGGATCAAACTGCCCGAATCTCACCCTTACACCAATTTCTCAAAGGTATTTTGAGGGGACTTGACCGTGCGATTCGGCAAAAAGAACGTGACGGTTTAATTTCCCTCGACCTTGCTATTCCTGGTAAAGAATTTTACGATCATCCCGCACCTCTGCAACTTTTTGAAGATACCTTCGTACGACTAAAAGATTTGACTGACAATCAAATAGGCCAAGAAGATTGGCGTGGTATAAGGGTTGTCCTCCTGATAGATGAATTTCAGTATATCTATGATCCGATCATTGAAGGCAAAATTCCTGACTCGTTCATGCAAAATTGGAAAGCTTTGCTGCAGGCGAACTATTTTAGTGCTGTATTAGTAGGACAAGATGTGATGCCGAAGTTTAAACTTCTATTTCCCAATGAGTTTGGCACAACGCAGGATGAACGCGTCACCTATCTCAAGGAAGAAGATGCACGAAAACTTATTGACGAACCTATACGTATCGGAGGAAGACAAGGCGAAAGTAGATACCGCGAACAGGCAATTGAACGGATTTTAGATATCACCGCGGGAAGCCCATTCTATATTCAAATTATTTGCAACCGTCTTGTTGAATATATGAATGTTAAACATGCAGTACTGGTTACAGAGGCAGACGTGGAAACGGTTAAAAATGAACTCATACACGGTGTAAATGCCCTTGGCTTAGACAAATTTGATAACCTTATCAATTCGGGAGACACATCTGCCGATGCTATATCAGATGAAGATGCCCTAAAAGTCCTAAAAATTATTGCCGATAATAGTAGCAAGACAGATCTCTGTCATCGGGATAGAATTGACTGCAAAACCCGTCTACCGGTTGATACAATTTTGGATGATCTTGTGAATCGGGATGTTGTTAAACGCCGCGATCAATCTTATCAAATTCAGGTTGGACTTTTCAAAGAGTGGCTTGTTGTCAACGGATAAACGGAAAAAATATGAATCCATTTGCTAACTACGGTAGAATCGTCCATGGTGACCGTTTTATTGGGCGTGAGACAATTGTGAACAATATCGAAAACCGGATTATTCATCTCGATAATCCGGGGAATCTTGTGATCATTGGGATGCATCGTATCGGCAAAAGCAGCCTGGCGCGCAAGGCAATCATTGAACAGAAAGATAACCTAACCATGAAAGGGGTTCTACCGATTTGGATGGGGGTTGCTTCATACGATCTGCCGTCAGATTTTTTCCACGCGCTTGTAAAGAGATGTGTTCGAGAAATGACGAGGTTAGATTGGTTATCAGACACGGTTCAAGACCTAGCTGATTATGCATTGGCAACTGAAGATTCATGGAATGAAATTAAAGACTTTTTTACAGAAGTTAAAGAGATCGGGTATCAGATGCTCCTTATTTTTGATGAATTTGATCACGCGCGACATCTCTTCAAAGGAAACACAGCCTTTCAACGTTTACGAGAACTTGCTGATTATCCAGATTACGGGTTTTCCCTCGTTCTGACATCTCGTCGAAATATTAGAGATATTGAGCGTCTAGCTGGATCAACCTCTCCGTTTCATAACATTTTCCAAGTGCAACGTTTGGGAATGTTTAATGATGATGACTTAGATATCTACTTTTCCCGATTTTCAGACATCGGGCTACCAATTTCTGATGAAGATAAAAAACGTGTTTTGTTCTATTGTGGAGCACACCCTTATCTGCTTGAGATGTTAGGTTGGGAAATAGTTGAGAGGTCTCGTCAGAATCATGAACAAGAGATTGATGTTGACAAAGCCGCTGATAATATTCTACAGTCTATATTTGACCATTATGACGATATGATTCGGTTGCTGCAAGAGGAAGAAACCCTTAACAAACTTATCCAGATTTTGTTCGGTCCTGTCATTGATGTTAAGCCAACTGATGTGACTGAACTTACCAATTACGGTTTAATCAAACAGAATGATAATGGTACATATTCAGCTTATTCAGAACATTTTCACGATTATCTTAAACTACATGAGCGTTCTACAGAATTTTCTGAGGAGATTTGGCCAATTTGGAAGAGAACTGAAAAAGCACTTCGCGAGGTAATTACAATCACCATGTCCGGTGTATATGGAGATGACTGGATTACAGAATTAGAGAAAGGTCGTTCTAATTTAAAGAAGATTTTTGATGTTTGTAGAGAAGCACAACAGAAAGAAGAGAAAACATTTAGTGACAGAGCCTCGAAAAATTTAGTTGATTTCACCTATCCTGCAGATCTGTTTACGATTATCTTCACAAAGGATTTGTGGAAAGATTATTTTCTACCAATCTTTGGGCATAATCCAAACTATTGGGAACAACGCAAACAGTTATTGTCTAAATGTCGTAATCCATTGGCCCATAACCGTGGCGAAACTCTTAAACCACATGAATTCAAGACTATTGAGGCATACTGTGAAGAAATTCTGACGGTATTGTCTGACTATAGTGAATAGACAAGCCAGAATACATGCCACAAAAAACTGCATTCGTCTATCACCCAGACTATCTAAACCACGACACAGGTCCCGAACACCCAGAACGACCGCCGCACTCCAACAAAGCGATGTGTGGAAGCAACTGCACCATATTGACCCGATACCCGCGACCGTTGAGCAGATCGCTTACGCGCACAACCCCGGCTACAGCGAACATATTCGTCAGTCCTGTGAGTCGGCAGTTCCGCTTACCTACGACACGCCTGTCGTGCAAGAATCCTTTGATATTGCGCTTCTTTCAACGGGTGGGGTGTTATGTGCAGCAGAGGCAGTGGTAACAAAGAAAGTAAAAAACGCTTTTGCGATGGTGCGTCCGCCAGGACACCACGCTACTCCAGGGCAAAGCATGGGTTTCTGTCTGTTCAATAACATAGCCGTAACAACACGTTATCTTCAACGGGAACATAGCGTGGGGAAGGTTGCAATCGTGGATTGGGATGTGCATCACGGCAACGGCACACAAGACATTTTTTACGAAGACGAATCGGTTTTCTTCTTTTCTATTCACCAATCCCCACTTTACCCCGGCACCGGTTCAAGAAACGAACAAGGCAGCGGCAAAGCACGCGGCACTATACTAAACGTGCCGATGCCGCCCGGAAGTGGCGACAGTGAATACATTGCCGTCTTTGAAGATGTTCTCGGACCCGCATTAAGAGATTTTTCGCCTGAGTTTATCCTGATATCCGCTGGATTCGATGCACACTATCTTGATCCACTCGCTCACATTGACTTAACTGCAGAAGGATTTGCGAAGTTAACCGATCTGGTTCTTGATGTTGCAGAGGAGATTGCATCGGGCAATGTCGTTTCCGCATTGGAGGGTGGGTATAGCTTAGAAGGTATTTCTGAATCTGTTGTGGCACATGTGGAACGTTTGAACAGCTAAATGAATAGTAGGTTTTACGATTATGTGATAGCACCCACTCCCTCAAGGTAGGGGCTTCGGTTTCTTATACCAAATTAACACAATTCGTCTTGTTTTTCCACTCTTCCGCTCCAGCGGAGCGGTATGTCTATAGTAAATGTGGA
>JAGWBU010000149.1 GCA_021295735.1 Candidatus Poribacteria bacterium
GGAAATGGTTTAGCAACCATTCCTCCGCGCTTTCATCATCAATTAAAGAAAGTATTGGAAAATCCATATACTATACTATAGCACAAATAAAGAAAAAAGCACTCATTCTTTACAAGAGCCAGTCTTTTATGACTTGTAGCGTTATACCACCACAGGAACTTACAAATTTTGAACGCGTCCAAAGTGAAGGAAGACGACTTTTTAGAGAAGGGTATTCTTCTCGCAAAACTTTTGAGGTGTAACCTTTGATTTTGCCAACGATTTTGTCTACAGAATCTGTAGGAGGCATTTCTACCAGTAAATGTACATGTTCAGATTGTGTTTCAACTTCACGGATTTTGTAACCATACGCGTCTTGTTTTTCGCGTATCAGTTGTTTGAGACGCCCTTGTATTTGAGTGTCCAAAACCTTACGACAATACTTGGCACACCAAATCACGTGATATTGACAACTATAGACTGTTTTGTTCGTAGTGCGATAATTACGCTTTTTATTAGAGATTTTGAGTGGCATAATATCTTACCTTTCTATAATAGCGTATAGTATGTTATACCACATTGTGATTAGATTGTCAAGTTTATTTTTGCTACCAACCACTTAGCCGTCTACATCCCACAAGCTAAAGCTGCATAGCCAAGTACAGCACGAATACTCTCTTCAGTGAGATCCGGATAGTCTGCAATAATATCTCCATTTGTCATACCGTTTGCCAATAGTCCCAATACGTGTTCAACGCTTATGCGTGTGCCTTCAATAACCGGTTTTCTTTCAAGAATTTCGGGATTAGCGATAATTCTAATCACAGTTATTTTCCTCCATAATAAGATTTGTTAACCTTCCAAATATTTTACCAAAATTTTCAGTATATATCAAATCGTATTATTCTCCACAAAAAACTTGACATCTAATCTGCTGCAGCATACAATCTTGCCAAAGGTAATGCGTTAATCTCACTGGGATAAGATTTTAGGATAGCGGAGGATAGGAACATGGCAAAACTACGTGCAGGTATTATAGGTTGTAGTGGTATCGGGACAATCCACGCATCCGGGTTAGTCGGATTGCAGAACGTTGAATTAGCCGCAGGGTGTGATTTTGTGCAAAGCACACTGGATGCATTCAAGGCAAAATGGCAGGACAATTGGGATAACATCTCTCTTTACACAAACCACCAAGAGATGCTCGCTGCTGAGAACTTAGATGTTGTGACAGTTGCGACTTCTGACCATCGACATGCAGACCTTGTCGTTGACGCAGCAAACGCGGGCGTTAAAGGCATCTTCTGCGAAAAACCGATGGCAACCAACGTTGAAGATGCGGACAGAATGCTGGAGGCAACGGATCAGAACGGTACTATTCTTTCCATTGACCACACGCGCAGGTGGCAACCGTTGTGGCGGCGCACCAGAGATGAAGTTGTTGGTGCAGGACGTATCGGTGATGTCCAATATGTTATTGGCACGTTGAGCGGCGGACGCGCCATGCTCTTTCGTAACGGAACACACTGTGTTGATGCGATCTGCTATTTCGCAGACTCGACTCCAGAGTGGGTTACTGCAGAATTAGAGGATGGCTACGAGGACTATAATGAGTATAAAGGCGATGGTGGACACGACCCGTCAACAGAACCATCGGCACACGGGTACATCCATTTTGCGAACGGGGTGCGCGGCTACTATGCTGGTGGACCGAAGAATACACAATCTGGCTTTCGTGCCGAGATTGTTGGCACTAACGGTTATATTCTTATTAGCGATGGAGGTGCTACAATTCATCAAGGAGATTCAGTAGAAAAAATTGAGGCACCATCGTGGGATGTTGTCGGCATTCCTGCGGGGGTTCAAGAGATAGTGAAACTCGTTGCAGAGGGCGGAGAACCTGTCTCTCCTGGAACTGAGGGATACAAGGTAGTTCAGATTATCATCGGTTTTTTGACTTCGCAACAGCAGGATAATGGAAAAGTCAAGTTGCCATTGCATCATAGTTAATCGGCACTTAAGACAATAGCGCTTTCTGCTGTCCATTGTAGGTAAACCGTATCTCCTTGCTTAAAGCGATGTCCTTCTTTTACACTTGTGTTTTGTTGGTGAATGATGAGAGGTGTCGGGTAATCGGTTTGCACCGTGTATTGCACTGTTGTGCCAAGATAACTTTCATCTTCAATCACACCGCGTAGACAATTTGGTAAATCTGGATTTAATTCCGCTAATATTTTTATCCGTTCCGGACGAACTGCTACGGTCACAGGTGTGTCTATCAGGACATCTTCGTGGTGCAGACAAACGAATTTAAAGGATGGATCGGTATTTGACACAACCTCTCCAAATCCACCATCAGTGCTGATGAGTGTTCCGTCAAAAAAGTTTGAAGTCCCGATAAAATCTGCCACAAAACGATTCTGCGGTGAGTCGTAGATTTCAGATGGTGTCCCTACCTGAAGGATTTTCCCTTCGTTCATCACCGCAATACGGTCCGATAAGGTCATCGCCTCACTCTGATCATGCGTGACGTATACAAACGTAATTCCGACTTTGCGTTGCAACGCTTTTAGTTCTAATTGCATCTGTTTGCGGAGTTTCAGGTCCAGTGCGGATAGCGGTTCATCTAACAGCAGGATTGTTGGTTCATTGACTAACGCACGTGCAAGCGCCACGCGCTGCCTCTCACCACCGGAGAGTTCATTAGGTTTTCGCTCACCATAGTTAGGCAACTGAATTAAATCAAGTGAACGTTCAATTGCATCTGAAATTTCCGTTTTTGGAAGTTTCTTCATCTGCAATCCAAATGCGATATTTTGTGCGACGGTTTTGTGAGGGAATAGTGCGTAATTTTGAAAGACAGTATTGACGGGACGGCGATAGGGAGGTGTTTCTAACATCAGTTCGCCATTAATAAAAACCTCGCCTGCGGTGGGATATACGAACCCGCCGACAATCCGTAAAGTTGTTGTCTTTCCACACCCGCTCGGTCCGAGTAAGGAGAAAAATTCACCACCCTCTATCTGTAACGACACATCGTCAACAGCAACTGTGTCACCGAACTTCTTTGTTACACAAGAGAGGATAATCTGACCTACGGACATGTTCAATCCGTTCTCTGGCAAATAACGATATTTTCTTCGTGCATTGTTGTAGAGGTTTGCCCTGCAACGTTGGATGGACTGTTTTTGAGAGGCATTCGTTTATTCGGAATGTTCCTAACAATGGTTTCTTTATGTGAGAACCCGTGTTTGCCAAAGGCAAAGACAACAAATTCGTCTGTTGGCAGGGTAACATCTTTAACCCGACGATTCCCGACAACATAGCAAATTGTAGAACGTTGTGAAAGGGTCTTTACTGCTGAACTGATGCTATGTTCTAAGTCAATATAAAAAGCGGAAACCTCGCGGGCGCGTTTTTCATCAATTGAACTGATTTTTTTAATGGCAGACGAAACAGGCGTCCCCGCTAACGTCTCACGGGAATTTTGTCCGCCCATTGCAAGTCTGTCAATTTTCCGTGCATTTGGCAAACCGAGCCATTCTGCAGATAGTCGAGAAAATTGCCCATAAGCAACCGTCGTGTGTGAATCGCCATACGGTGGAGAGGTAATAACCAAATTATAGCCTCCAAGTGGGCAGGGCATTGGTAGTTCACCATTAACAGTATTGGCATCACAAATTGATGCTTCCACATCTTTACGTTTTTCAAGATATGCTGCCAAACCTTGTCTGTTCCTGTTCAGTTTTTTGCGAAAGGTCCCAAAGATATCAGGGTTAAAGTTTTCAAGTTTTTCTGCTGGTATCCGATGCAGTTTAAATGTACTCGTGCGAGTATAGGAAACCTCGCGCACCGTTTCTGAAAATGCTACCGTAAGGAAATTCCTAACTGCTTGATCCTCTACTTTGTTAATACAATCTAATAGGTAAGCGATAGATTTGATAATCTCTTCAGAAAACCAGTAATCCAAATTCGGAATTTTCGGAATCGGCGCGTCAGGTACTTTATCAGTTCCGAATTCAACTTGAAAGAGAACTTTGTCTAGCTTTTTTAATTCACTGTCGAGAATATCCAAAGGAATAAACATCAATTTAGTGGTGGCTATCAGGCGCACAAGCGGATTGATGTCACACCCAACGCTGTGCATGCCGAATAGAGATGCCTCAACCAGAGAAGTGCCAGTGCCACAATACGGATCAAAGAGCCATTCACCTTCCATACCATATTGATTTAGCAGTTTTCTTGCGATTTGCGGAATCATCATTGCTGGGTAAGTGTGGAAGCAGTGGGTATATTCTTTGGTATCTGCCGTCCTGAAGTCCCATGATTTATCTTGATATTTCGGGTTTACCGTATGCATTTCTACAGGTTCCCGTTAATCTGTGGACAGTTCTCGTGTCAAAATCTGATTTACAAGCTGCGGATTCGCCTTACCACGAGTTGCTTTCATCACTTGACCGACAAGAAATCCAATAGCTTTCTTCGTGCCATCACGATAATCCTGCGCAGGACCAGGATGCTCATCAATGACCTGTTGGACAATTGCCTCAATCTCGGAGGTGTCAGTAATTTGGGACAACCCTTTTTCCTCAACAATCTGTTTCGGCATTTTGCCAGTTTCAAAAGCGTCATCTAACACAGATTTGGCAATCTTGCCACTGATGGTATTGTCACCTATCAATTGAATGAGTTCACTGAGATGTGCTGGTGTAATCTTTGAGTTTTGGAGCTCAATTTCCGCAGCGTTCAACAGACGAGTAAGGTCTCCCATAATCCAATTTGCACAGGTCGTAGGTTCGCCGCTGAGTTGCGCTGCCTCATCAAAGAAATCTGCTATTTGTCGTGTTGTGGTGAGGAATTCAGCGTTTTCGGAGGAGATGTCGTAGTCTGCAATAAACCTTTTGCGGCGAGCAGCGGGAAGTTCCGGGAGCGTTGGCTGGATTTCATCAACCCATTCATTATCTATCTGAACGTGAACAAGATCGGGTTCAGGGAAATAGCGATAGTCGTCCGCTTCTTCCTTTCCGCGCATTGCTACTGTTTTGCCGGTATTTGCATCAAATAACAAAGTTTCTTGAACCACCTCGCCACCTGCATCAAGGATACGTGCTTGCCGTTTCACTTCATAATCCATTGCATCAAGCAGTTCTTGAAACGAGTTTTTGTTTTTAATTTCAGTGCGCGTTCCCAATTCTTGACTGCCTCGTGGACGCAAGGAAATATTCGGTTCACATCGAAGACTCCCCTCCTCCATATTACAATCACTCACCTCAATATATTCTAAAATCTCTTTAACTGCGCGGCAATAGGCAATCGCTTCTTCAGGAGAATGGATTTCTGGTTCGCTTACAATCTCCATGAGAGGCACACCTGCACGGTTGAAATCCATAAAACTTCGGGTAGGGTCGCCTGTAACTTCGGCATGAATAGATTTTCCAGCATCCTCCTCAAGATGAATTCGGCGGAGTGCAACGGTCTTGGATTGTCCATCAAATTCAAAGGTTACCTGTCCATTGTTACATAATGGAAGGTCGTACTGTGAAATCTGATAATTTTTCGGGAGGTCAGGATAGAAATAGTTTTTCCGATCGAACTTGCTATATGTTGTAATTTCACAATTCATTGCCAAACCCGCGCGAACAGCGAACTCCAACGCGCGTCGGTTGATAACCGGCAAAGTTCCCGGCATTCCTAAACAGATTGGACATGTGCAGTCATTTGCCGATGCGCCAAAGGTATAAGCACAGTTACAGAATAATTTACTTTCTGTGCATAATTCTGCGTGGATTTCCAAACCGATAACTATTTCGTATTTTTCCATGGATTCACTTTCGTTTTAGCTGCCTGCTAAGATAAATGAGGGGTGTGCATAAATAATTGAATGTCAAATTTATGCTTAAAGGTAGTAGGCACGCTCCGCGTGCCGTAACCAAATTCAAAGAGGCGCAATGAATTGCGCGACTACAACAGCATCTCTACGAATGAAACCGTACTTGAAGTGTGTCACTGTCTATGTTGATACACTAAATAATTATACACACCCCTCAGATAAATAGCGCGAGTTCCTGACCTTGAAATCTAAGGCAGGTCATCTCGCGCTACAAAAAATAATAACCTGTTATACACCTTTCTCCGATAATTCATTTACAACGGCTACGTTTGCTTCTACTTCAGCACGAGAAGTCATACCAATAGTCATTGCATGAACACATGGCAGTCCCATTACAAATTCGATGGACTCACGCTGATCATCTGCGTCTTTTGCCAACTTACCCATGCCTAAAACTTTCATGCCGTAAATGCCTTTCCCAACAAACGCCATCTGCTCCATCGTTCGGATAACGTCCGCGGGAGATGCATCCATTGAAACACCCGCATGATTAATGCGTGCCAACACGACCTCAACCCATTCTGTCATAGCGGATGTTTGGAATGCACCGAAGTCATGGCAAGAGACGCCGTGTGCGCGAATTAACCCTTGCTCTTTACAGCGCGCAAGTGCTTCCATCGCATCTGGATAACGACTTGGCCAGTCTACTTGTGTGAGACAGTGCAGCAACACAATATCCACATAGTCAGAATCGATTTCTTTGAGAAACCGCTTCACATCTGCTTCAACAGTTTCGCGTGTGCGAGAAACCGTTTTTGTCGTAATAGTGACACTACTCCGAGGCACATGTTTTAGGGTCTCTTTGATATGTGGATGGCTACCATACTGGTCGGCAGAATCCCAAAACGTAATGCCATTTTCGTGTGCAAACAAAAGTAAATCACGTAAACCTTCAAATCCTAAATCTGTTTGATTTGAACGACCATTCCAACCGTTTGACCCAGTGCCGATTGAGAGCCGCGAAACATCTAAACCTGTCTTCCCAAGTGCTACAATTTCCATCACAATTCTCCTCTCTGTCGGTAAATTAAAGAAAGTATACCATATTTTTGCAAATCTGGCAACAAAATCTGCCTCTATGGGTGTGTAAATATTTGGTTACATAGGTTCAATTTGCAATGATTACGCGGCATTTTCCACTGTAGAGCGGGGTCCCGGGGAATGCCAAAAGGCATTCATACCGTTGATTTGGTGCCCCATAGCCGTCAATTTAAGGATATACCCT
>JAGWBU010000150.1 GCA_021295735.1 Candidatus Poribacteria bacterium
CGGTATGAACCATGGCGAATGCCATACGCGCATTCGTCTTTAGTCATTCACCGGGTCCGAATGCCTTTTGGCATTCCCAGGAGACCCGCCCCTACAACAGGAGTTGTGCGGATTTCTACAAAAACTTTACACACCCCTAAAATCTCTTTGACTTCTGGGTTCTCTAATGATATATTAAACATTGGTATCCTCTTCCTATCGCTTGACCAATTTCCTTTTATACGGTATAGTACAACAAACCGAAAATAAGAATAGATATTCTCACATTAAACGGAAACTTATGAAAACAGAATCTAAAAAACCTGTTCGATGGGGAATTCTCAGCACAGCGAATATAGCTACCAAGGTTGCTCGCGCAATTAATATCGCTGAAAATGCAGAATTGGTTGCCGTAGCAAGTCGCACTGAAGAACGTGCTTCTGCATGGGCACAAAAACACAATGTTCCAATCGCCTATGGCAACTATGACGCCCTCCTCTCTGATTCATCCTTAGATGCAATTTACATTCCACTTCCACCTTCAATGCACGCTGAATGGACAATCAGGGCAGCAGAACACGGTAAACATGTCCTTTGCGAGAAACCACTTTCCGCGAACTCTGATGAAGCAACTGTAATGGCAGATGCTTGTCAACAAAATGGCGTGCAACTGATGGACGGTGTTATGTGGGTGCATCATGAACGCACTAATATGATGAAGCAAGAACTGATAAGTTTAGGAAAACTGCGGCGAGTCACAGCCGCCTTCACATTCAATTGGAGGACAATTCCAACCAATAATATCCGTGCTAAGTCGGAACTCGCGGGTGGTAGTCTCGGAGACCTTGGCTACTATTGCGTCCGCGCGATTCTGTGGGCTTTTGAGGAGATGCCGACAAAAGTATACGCTACAGCGCGCTACAAAGTTGGTGTTGATTTCAACCTTGCTGGTATTCTTTGGTTTGACGATGAGCGAATTGCAACTTTGGATTGTGGGTTTGACACGGGTCTGCGAAAATGGTTTGAGGTCGCTGGAACAAATGCCTCTTTAGTTTGTGATGATTTCACCGTGCCAACATCGGAAGAATCATCTCGGTTTTGGATACATGGATCGGAAAATGAAAAGCACGAAACAGGTGCTTGCATTCAGGAAGTCAAAATGATTGATCAGTTTTCGGGAATTGTGCAATCTGAAAACCTTGAGCCAGAATGGGCAGATGTTGCAGTAAACACGATGCGAGTTTGTGATGCGTTGCTTGAATCTGATCGACAGGGAAAAATTATAGACCTTTAATCAGAAAACGTATTCCAAGGAGTTCTATGAAAATTACAAACATTGAAACCTTTATTGTAGATGGTGGATGGCGACCTTGGATTTTTGTCAAAGTCGAGACTGACGAAGGTGTTACCGGTTATGGTGAATGCAGCGATGGCAGAAACCCTAACGGTGTTGCGGGAACTATTAAAGATTTAACACCTCTGCTGATTGGACGCGATCCACGTGCTTATGAGATGCGTTTTTGGGATATGATTCGCGGTTCACGACAAAGTCCGGGTGGCATTGCTGCAAAGGCAATTGCTGGTATTGAATGTGCGCTTGTTGACATCAAAGCGAAGGCTTTGGGAATATCCGTTGTAGAACTCTTTGGTGGTCCGACCCGTGAAAACGTGCGAGTCTACTGGTCGCACTGCGGGTCATCTCGTGCGCGGAACTTTGAACTGATAGGCGTACCGCCGCTCAGAACAATGGCAGATATTGCAGCATTAGGACGCGAAGTTGTAGAAAAAGGGTTCACAGCACTTAAAACAAATATCGTTATTCCTGGAGAACCTGCCTCGGTTTATTTCAGTGGCTTCGGTGGAGGACTCGGATCGACCGATGGAAATGTAACACCTGAACTTCTAAGACATATTGAGACACTCATCAGCACTTTTAGAGATGCCATTGGACCTGATGTTGGTCTCAACCTTGACTTGAACTTCAACTTTAAACCAGAAGCGTGTATGCGTATCGCGAAGGTGCTGGAACCGTACGATCTGTTATGGTTAGAGATTGATATGTATGACCATGAGGCGATTCGTCAAATCAAGGATTCTACAACGACAAAGATATGCACCGGTGAGAATCTATACTATATGCGCGAATATCTCCCCTATTTTGAGGCACGGGCTGCAGATATCTTTATGATTGATGTGCCGTGGAACGGATTTGCGCAATCTAAGAAGATCGGTGATTTGGCGGATGTTTATCAATTCAATGTCGCACCGCACAACTATTATAGCCATCTTGCCACTTATATTAGCGCGAGTCTGTGTGCTGTGCTACCGAATGTTCGCATTATGGAAGTTGATATTGACGATGTGCCTTGGAAAAACGATTTGACGACCCATACGCCAGAGATTGTAGATGGTTATATGAAAATCCCGGCGCGTCCAGGGTGGGGCACAGAATTAAATGAGGAAGTCGTCAAGGCACATCTCTGGGGTGATCGGAGAGGAGATTGGTAGGGACGTTTGTATTTCTACGATTGGGCGGGTCGGTGTTCCCGCCCATTTTTTGTTAACGTGCAACCGCTTCGGAACCAAGATTCTCTTGAATCCATGCGCGGAGTGGGACATCTTTATCACCAGGGGAAGTATACCCCATTCCACCTGTGCTTTTGCCTAAAATCTGTTGGCGAATCGGGTCCGATTTTTCCATATAATGTTCCACCGTCATGTTGTCTCGCGGTTGCAGCCAACGGTAACTATAACCGTAAAAAATCACCTTACGCATAATGTCAGATGTATTGCGCCCCACTGCATGCCATAACCTACGGTCAAAAAAGACTGCCGTTCCCGGTTTAGCAAAAACAGACGTAGCGTTTTCTGGATTAGCCTTATCATCATCAGGCATTTTAACCTTGTTGAATTTTTGACTGCCCGGTATCACAGAAAAGTTACCGCGTCCTGGCACAGACGTATCAGTCAAAAAATATGCAACTTTCAATGATACACGCGGGCGCGGATTACCTTCCAATTCAATGTTGAGTCGTCCACTATCCTGGTGCCATCCAAGACGTCTGTGTTTGTCATGCTCTTCAGGTGGAAGTGGCGGTAGTGCTATTAAATGTGAGTGGTAGAGTTTGATATTCCAACCCAAAATACCCCACACTTTTGGAAACGTTGTGTGCCAATCCAACATCTCAATAAAGATATTATCTCTACCGACGAAGTCAAGTATGTTGAAACTTGCATCGGGAGGAAGTTCGTCTTTGCCCAAGTGTTCCGCGCCAACACGGTCAAAAGCGACAATCAATTTCTCAACTATTTCCTGTGGAATGGCCTCTTTAACGACAAAATAACCGTTGTCCTCAAATTGTTGTTTTTCCGATTCGGTCAAACAGTGTTCTAAACATAGCGGGTCCATTGTTTTCCCCTATATGAGCAGTGCTTTAGTTTGCAAAAGTCTATATTGAATTTATATTCTTGTCAACGTCAATATATTTCAATTGTCACTATGCTCTCTTGTAGGAGGGCTTTGTCCGCCCGATTTATATATGCCAAAACTGAAATTATCTGAGCGCAAATGAAAAAGTTCAATCAATGAAAATTCCATGCTGCTGTTATATATTTTGTATTAGCTAACATTTCTGCCTGTTTTTTCTCTGTTAGAGACAGTTTTCCTGAATTAAACGTAATTCCGGGGAATGCCATTAAGGCATTCATACCGTTGATTTGGACATCAAATGTTTCACAGATTGCTTGAATGAGTGAACTTCTGGTTATAAAACGTCCATCCATATTTATAGCTGCAGATTTATCGCATAACATTTCCTGAATCTCAGGGCGTTGTGAAACGCGCTTAAGGATAGGGTCCGGTGGCATATCCAAGGAGATATACCCTTGGAACAGTATACCGTTTCGATTGCGTCTTGTTGAAACGCCTGCCAGTTTTTTACCGTCGCACATCACATCGTTTTCGGCAGGATTTGTCAGGCAAATATTATGGGAAGATTGCGAAAGATCAGCAGTAGCACTATAACATTTTGCTGGAATAGCAAGTTTCTCAAACGCCTTGACGAGACTTTTTCCTATTTGTTGATACGTCTCAGCAATACCACTTTCTCTCGCATGGCGGGGAAGAATCAGCGTATAGGTCAAATCCCACCCATGCACGACGGTGCCGCCGCCAGTCATTCGTTTAACCAACTCAATCTTATCCAAACAGCACGCCTTAACGTCAACTTCTGAGTTAATATCTTGAAAATATCCAAAACTGAACGCAGGTATTTCCCAATCGTAAAACCGCAACGTTGGATTTGGTTGGTCTTTCTGCGCGATCAGAATTGCTTCATCAATTGCCATGTTCATCGCCGCGCAATTTTTTCCCATTATTAAGAGACGTCCAATAGTTCCCATTAGGATAGTGCCACTCGGCAGACAGCGGTCGTATGTGCATCACAATACCAGAAATATCCGTCCCAGTAGGTCATGCCGTGCGGTTCAGGATGTGGTTCAGGTATCTCAATTTTGTTGAGATGGCTGCCATCTTCTGGATTGAGGTGATAGATTGCGCGATGATTAGTTTCAACGCACCATAGGTCGTCCCCAACCCATGCAATGCCGTGTGGTCGGTCAGCTGGCGCAGGAATCGTGTGAATCACCGTGAAATCATTTTCAACGTCAACTTGATAGATCGTAGCAGTAGGTGGCACTGCAACCCACAGTTTATTGTCGCGCCATTCCAAACCGTGCGCGCCTGTTTGTCCTGCGCCAGGGGTGTCAAAAGTGGCAAGTGTTTTGCCGTTTTCCGGGTCGGTTGAGAGAATTTCGCAACTATAGGTAGACGCAAGCCAGAGGTTTGTGCCAGTGTGTGTGATACCGCTACCTCTATCAGAACCTGTGTTGAGTGTCTTTTTCACTTCCCCGTCATAAGAGACGAGATGAACTTCATTGCTATGTTGATCAATAATCCAAAGTCCTTCTTCGGTTGCTTGCAAGCCGTTAGGTTTTGGTCCTGGTGAGTCAAAAACTCTTTCGATTGTTGACATGAGAAATCTCCACATAGATGTGTATTATTTGGGGTTTATTGTAAGCAGTTTTGAGAGGAGTGTCAAGGATTTTAATTAATAATGTTGAAGGCATTGCACCGCGAGCATGGATGCCAAGTTAAATGTAAACTTTCTTGTAATTTGAAGTTCCATGCATCGCAGACTCAATTTATCATTATGGGCAAGTATCTTTAGTTAGTAGGTGGGCATGTTGCTTTCTTAAGTATACTTTGCCTCTAACTAAAGCACGGTTCTTAAAGTCTTTGATTAATTTTGCATCTCCACCAGAGATTAATACTTTTACATTTGCTATTTGTGCCATAGCAATAATATGCTCATCGTTCGATGTAATTTTACCTTTGAGTTCATTCTCTATTTTTTATGTGCTTCAGGAGATACTAATTTGATTTTGTGGTTCCGTCTGAGTATATCTCTCAGGTCTTTCATCCCTCCATCGTCACATTCATTTTCCATTCTTTCTGTAATAGAATAAACGATTTTGCCACTTTTATTTTCCAGCCAGTTCCACACGGGTTCCATATCTTCATTGTCTGGATCCTTGAATTTACCAAAAGCATCCGCATCCAAAATTACACACATAGTTTACTCCTTAAAACCCATAAGTCGTTTAGACTCTTTGAGGAAAAAATTTCTATAATGTGGTGGAACATCTGTCATATTTGCCATTTCATCAAACCCGATATTATGCACCTTAACAATGTTCCTTACCGGTTCAAAGTAAATAAGGGACACGTCTTCTGGACTAATATTACCTTTCATAATGTCAATACGGGCGCGGTCAATCATGTTGTCGCTATGTGTTTCAATGATAAATGAGCAGTTTCCTTGTTTTGCCATTTTTGCTAATAGAGAGGAAAATTCAGCTTGTGCCTTTGGGTGTAAATGGACTTCGGGTTGTTGTAATAAGAAATAAGACATATCTTCATATTCAGGTTCAGTGCCCTTGCGAATACTATGATTTAGTATTTGCACCAAAATTGGCAAAATTTGGCTTACACCGTAGCCGACATCTATAATATTAGAAGTAGGGCCTCGGACTTTGAATTGCAATTGGAATGGTCCGCCAAGGGATAGTCCAAAATTTCTTATTTTTATGTCTTGGAAAGTCCAGAACTAATCCCAAATTTGATGAGTTGTTGTTTTAGTTTCTCCCATTCCTTTTTTTCGGTTGCTTCTATCCGCATTAAATACATAGGGATATCACTACCTTCTGGATCATCAAATTCCCGCGCCGGATCGTAAGTTCGTTTAGGTCGTGATCTAATCGGCGATGTACTAAACACAGATAAACTACCAAAGGAATCCCACGGTCGGTAATCACCTATTCCTATATAGTGAATCTTTTTACTTAGATATTCCTTTAAGGCAATTTCTGCATCAGATTCATATTTGAAATGGAGTGAAAGTATTTTAATACGCAATAAGTAGTTTTGGACTTGCAAAAAGCCCTTAAGCGTTATGGAAATTTATACTTAATAGGGTATGAGAATTCGG
>JAGWBU010000151.1 GCA_021295735.1 Candidatus Poribacteria bacterium
AAAAATGGAGCGTGGGACAGATATTGGAATGAACTCAAACAGGCAGCATGAACTTATAACCAAAACTTTACACACCCGCTTTACAGAAACAATTTGCGATGCGATGTGTGTTGTGCTATACTTTTCTATGAACCCAAAAATAAAAAATAAAGTACTACAGACCACCTCCTAAATGCGATTTTGACGGAGTTTGGATATACGTGTGCAAGCCGAGACCTTTAAAAATATATCTTGATACCTGTTGTTTGAGTAGGCGTTTTGACGATCAGACGCAAACTCGGATTCACCAAGAAACTGAAGCAATCAGGCAGATACTTGACTATTTTCAAGATGGACGTTGGCTTGGATATCCAGCGATGTTTTAGTTGATGAAATTGAAAACAATCCTAATGAAACAAAACGGATTCAAATCAAAAGGTGGCTAATTCATGTTGCCCAAGATATTTCTGTTGAAACGAGTGAAATGTCAAGAGGCAGACAGTTAGAAACATTGACGTTTCAAGCAATGGATGCTTTACATCTTGCTTGTGCTGAGAGCGGATCGGCAGATGTTTTGTTAACAACAGACGACAGGTTACTCAATAAGGCGAGAAGTGTGCAGACTCAACTTAACATTGAAGTTGATAATCCTCTGGAATGGTTACAGAAGGTGAGAAAAAATGAACATACTTGAGATGACAGATAAAGAACTATATGAACTCGGTCAAAAGACACTTGCGGATAAACTTGGCGCCGATCAAGTTGAGCGATTTATTCGCCAATGCAAACCGGGTGAGGGTGACTACTCCGTCGATCGCCATAAATTGTTAGCAAATCAGGGAGATATTGACACTATTGTTGAACGTATTCAAGAGAGACGCAAGACGAGAAAAGTAGAAGAACGTAAACGTTCGGAAAGATTCAATGCTCCTCAAAGCGAAATCCGAAAAATGACGGATATTGAAATTTTTGAAATCGGACTTAAAGTACTTGTTGATAAACTTGGAGCCGCTGGGTACTGGCGGTTTTTCCAAAAGTATCAAGAGATTAAGAGAGGTTATCCTATTGAACACATTCAAAATAAAGAGGATGCCAAAAAAGAAATTGCAATTTACACGGCAGGCATAACGCTTAATCCGAAAATGGTTGAGAATTACATCAAGCGGGGCAATGCCTATAGTTATATTGGCGAGCATGACAAAGCCATCGCAGACTATAGTGAAGCGATAAAACGCAAACCTGATTATGCTGAAGCATACAGCAATCGCGCAAAAGCGCACCTCAAAAAAGTTGATTTTGACAAAGCTATTGAAGACTACACCAAAGCAATAGAACTCAATCCGCAAGATGTTGATGCATATTACACTCGCGGTAAACTTTACGTTGAGGGCGGTGAGTATGACAAGGCAATCGCTGATTTTAGTATGGCAATAAAACTTGACCCTGAGCATGCCGATGCATCTGGTTATCGTGCTACCCTTTACGGTGAAAAAGGTGAGTATGACAAGGCAATTGAAGGATTTAGCAAGGAGATAGAGCTCCGACCCTATGATGCCGAGACTTACGAAGAACGCGGAAAAATTTACGTCAAAATAGGCGAATATGACAAAGCAATTGCTGACTTTTCTGAGGCGATAAAACTAATCCCAGACTTCACTGAGGCTTACTTTGAACGTGCTATGGCTTATTTGCGAATGGACAAGTTAGAGGACGCAATGCAGGATTTTGACAAAATTTCAGAGTTGAAACAAGATTCTACATAAATCTGTAGTTTACGTTACTATTTCATGTATCAAAATTTCTGTAAAGGAAAGAATAATGATTGATGGAGTTGAGGAAAAGATTAATCGGTTTAACGTGAGTTTGATAAATAGTTAGGATTTCTACATTTCCTCTTAAAGTCCTCTGATAAGGGGGATTTAGGGGTTAATCTGTTCAATTTTTGCCTGTCCAGTTAATTATCAAACTCACGTTACATTACATCAGTATCTTACCGGATCAGAATATTTGAAATTATCTAAAGGTATACCTACCTATTCAAATCTAACCCCCGAAGAACAATTAGCTTTTTTGGACTATGATGTAGTTATACGAGACTTAGGCAACATTGATAAGGCTGAAGTGCTGAAGTAATAAAGGTCTTCCAACAGATTAACTCGGTGAACTATGCCTTGAATGCTATGGAGCATCACAATGCAAGATATGACGGAGAAATAAAACAATTTGCTGAAAAACTTGCGAAGCATCCTTTTTTTAAAAATCGCTTAGTGTTTTACATTAATGAAATACGACGAATGGAGGATGTCCGTTTTATGTTATCATTGATTATTACGGTGATGTCAACGTACTTTAGTCAAGATCGTGAGCATGAAAGTTTCCTCATCCATTATAACGATGAATTTGAAGAAAAACAGAGATTAGAAACTGAATTTCAAGAGGTGTTTCAGTTTATAGAGGAGTGTGGTCTTCCTGAAGATAGCCGTGCTTGGAGAAAGTCAGATTTATTCACATTGCTCGTAGAGATTCATAGGGCATTATTTAAAGATGAAAACAATTTTAAACCAATAGAAGCAGGAAAACGACTTCTACGGTTCTATGAATTAGTAGATAAATCTGCTAAAGCAGATGAGGATTCTGGAACAGAAAATGACAGATTGCAGGAATATTATAAGGCTGCCCTTCAGGGAACTCAAAGTAGATCGAACCGCATAAGAAGGGGAAAGATTATACAAGATGTCATTAATGGTAATTTTCAGTTTGATTAGAGAGAAAAGTAGTTGGCAAAGTTACGTTTTATACTGAAGGAAGAGTAACAGATAAGAAATGAAAATAGCAAATGCCCCATGTTCCTGGGGCGTCCTTGAATTCGACCTACAAGGCAAATCCCCCGACTACACCCAAGTATTAGACGAGATGCACGCAATCGGCTATAGCGGCACCGAATTGGGAGATTGGGGATTTATGCCGACTGACCCCGCACAACTCCGTGACGAACTTGCAGCACGCGAGTTAACATTGTTAGGTGCTTTTGTGCCAGTTACGTTGGTAGATACTGGGGCACACGCAGCAGGTGAGGCAGCGGCAGTAAAGCATGCGCGACTGTTGGCAGATGTAGGTGGTGACGCTCCGTTCATCGTGCTTGCGGATGACAACGGCACTGTAGAACAACGCACGCAGAATGCCGGACGTATTCATCCCAAACACGGCTTGACACAAGAGCAGTGGGACACTTTTGTGGCGGGTGTGCATCGTATCGCGCAATCGGTGCGATACGACACAGGACTACGCACCGTTTTTCATCATCACTGTGCGGGATATGTGGAAACACCCGCGGAAGTGGACACGTTGATGGAACGCACCGATCCGAATCTGGTCGGGTTGTGTTTTGATACGGGACATTACCGATTCGGTGGCGGCGATCCGCTTGACATATTTGATCGGCACGTTGAACGGATATGGCACGTGCATTTCAAGGATTGTCACCCTGAAATCGCTGCCCGTTCTCGCAAAGAGAGTTGGGATTACTTTAAGTCTGTCGGGAATGGTGTTTTTTGCGAATTGGGCAAGGGTGATATTGATTTTCCAGCGTTCATAGCGGAATTGCGAAATCGCAACTATGATGGATGGATAGTCGTTGAGCAGGATGTCTTACCGGGCATGGGCAGCCCATATCAGAGTGCCAAACGGAATTTCCAATATCTTAAATCAATCGAAGTGTAACTGAAAATTAAATCACTTATAGGTTGGGTAGAGTTTGCGAAACCAACCTAAATCTACTGAAAAATTGTATGGTTCGATAAATAAGGAGTGAGAAGTGGCAAAAATACAACTTACAGGAAAACAGAGCGACTTTCTTAAAATCATTGTTGCTGCGGCAGGTCGTGGTGACCTTGATGCCGTTCGGCAATTTTTAGATGACAAACCTGAATGGCTTCACACTATCGGTTCGCACGGTAGGACAATGTTGTGGGAAGCCGCATATCGTGGAAAATTAGAGGTCGTTAGATTTCTGGTAGAACAGGGTGCCGATATGAATCTTCCCGGTTGCCATCTCAGTCAACACGACCTTGAGATAACACCTTACTGTGTTGCACGACACGAAGGGCGCGACGAGGTGGCGGATTATCTGTTGCAGCAAGGTGCTATAGTTGATATTCATACCGCTGCCTATCTCGGTGATTATGATACGGCACTTTCACTTCTTGATAATGATGCCAGTCTTGTTAATAGCGGATATCTTCAATCCGTGATGCTGCCATCAGGTGAACCGCACACTGTTGAGCATCGAGATGCGGAGTGGGCAACACCTCTCTGCTACGCCATCGTTGGTGGGAACATACGGATTGTTGAATTACTTATTTCAAGAGGCGCGATAATTGAGTCGCATAGTAAACTCTTGCTGGATCATGCTGTATCAACTGATCGGGTAGATATAGTTAAGTTACTATTCGAAAATGGTGCAGATCCGAGCAAAGCACCGCGAATTTATGATGATAATTCAGGTATGAGCGTGCTGCTCAAGTCTCATGGTGTCCCGTCCAAGGACATAAACGCCTTAGGCAAGATGGGTTGGCCTCCACTTCCTTATGCATGCCGTGGTGACAAAGGAGAACACCCTAACAAGGTTTTGAGACTTCTGAAACTGGGGGCAGATATTGACGTCCGAAGCAGCAAAGGAAAAACAGCATTGCATTGCGCTGCGAAGGCGGGGTTTCTTAAAGTCATCAATGTGTTGATAGAAAATGGTGCGGCTATTGATGCAACCGACAAAAACGGTGAAACACCACTATATGAGGCAATCCGATCCACAATAAAAAATCGTGAAAAGCAGCGTGCATCGTTAGAAGTGTTGCTCACTAAAGGTGCGAACCCGAATGCTGAGAACCGTAGAGGGTTGACACCACTACAAGTTGCGCAGCAGATGCGAAGGGTAGACGCGGAAGAAGTTGTTAAGTTATTGAAAAAGTATGGTGCCGACTAACTTACCAAATTCCATTTTTGGTTTTTTAACCTTACTAATAAATGAAAACTCCTTATACGCGCGAAAAACTTATCAAAGACTTTTCTGCTCTTGGCATAGAAAAGGCAGATACGCTTTTCATACATTCCTCCTTCAAGAGTTTAGGTGGTGTTGAAGGCGGTGCAGGCACAGTTATTGCTGCGCTTGAAGCAGTTATCGGACAGGGCGGATTAATTCTGATGCCCTCGTTCAATCTATTACCGAGTCGAGAAGAACGCGTAGGATCCTGGGATATTGAAAAGACTCCATCCACTGTTGGATGGTTAACAGAGTTTTTCCGACAGATGCCCGGTACCTATCGTTCGGATCACTATTCACACTCTGTCGCTGCTCGAGGGAAAGGTGCAAAAGCGTTTGTCGCAGATCATCTCCGATGTGATGGCTATCAATCTCCGTGGGATTACCCACCTTGGGGAAAGACTTACGGCACACATTCACCGATGTTTCGCGCTTACATGGCAGAAGCTAAACTCCTCATGATCGGTGTAGATTATCAAACCTCAACTTATATTCATCTCGTTGAGGTAATTTATTTTAATAAACTTCTTGCTGACAATGCCGAAGCAGATGTTTTTGATCTAAATCGACCAAAACTTGGTGCATTTTGGGATGGACTCGGAAATTTAAGGCGAGGTAAAGTCGGAGACTCAGACTGTCGTTTGTTTGAAATTAAGACGTATGTAGATACCCTTCTTGCAGAAGTTGAACGTAACCCGCAACTATACTCGGGTAAGTAAACAACAAAAAAGTATTGCTTGTCTCCAAAAGGATTCTTGATGACAGATAAAGAGATTATTGCCCATTCACGTTCACTACGAGATGAAGCAAGCAACCTGCTTAATCATGAAGGTTTGCTGCCAATGCTAAAATCTTTCGGGACAACTCGAGTGATCGGCAGTTATACGTTGGATACGATGACATGGCGTGACATTGACATTAGTATGAAATTGCCTGATGAGCAGGATATAGCGCTTTTCTTTGAAATCGGCAGGAAATTCGCAACGAAGTTTCAAATAACGAAGATGTCATATTCAAATCACTTTATCCGGAACTTTCCCGGTTTTGACCATGGACTTTACTGGGGTATTAGACTCCACTATGCAGAACAGGAATGGAAGATAGACCTATGGGGTTACGGCGAAAAAGATTATCATAAGCACATGGCTGACTTTGATAGGTTGCACAAAGAAATTCAACACGCAGATCGTACTACAATCCTACGTATTAAACACGCTGTATCTCAACGTCCCGACTATCGGGGAGATGTCTATAATAGCATGGCGGTCTACCGCGCAGTACTTATGGGAAAGGTTACATCTTTAGAGGAGTTTAACAGATGGATCGAAAGGGATACAAATGCTAACATCTGAAGAAAAATGGTTTTTTGACCATCATGGGTTCATCATCTTGCGCAATGTCGTACCGCCCGAAGATATTGAATTGATGATTGAATTAGGAAATCGCTGGCACGATATGACATTAGAGGAATTACCGCCACCACTGACTTCGACTTCACGTACCAGCGATTATAATTCAACAATTGCACACTGGATAAACAATGTGCAATACGGCGATGCAGTTTTCCAGCGATTGGTGCTTAATCTTGAAATTATGCGTGTTGTTATTGCGTTGACGCGAGCAGCACCTTGTCTTGTGGATTGCGCCTTGACCAAAAACTATACAACCTCCGATGACATCAGCTTTCATGCATCAGGACAAAATTACGGCGTGGAAAATGGAGAACCGCACGCTGGATTTGTCAATGCTGGCACCTCGTTAGTTGATGTGCCAGAAGGGACAGGTTTTGTCTGCCTGCCCGGAAGCCACAAACGTAACTTTGACCCACCCGAAAATCTGTCGATTTATGACGGCCCTCCCACAGTGATAAATGTCCCTGTCAATGCTGGTGATTGTGTAATCTTCACTGAGGCACTCTACCACGGTGCAAGACGTTGGACAGAAGATTATCCTCGCTTTACTGTTTTCAACCGATACATTGATAACGGGTCGCATGGTGCGTTGCCAAAAGAGGAACATAAACATTTGATTTCGGACGAGGTCTACGAACTGGAGCAGCCTGCGATTCGTGGACAACAGAAACAGGTTGTAAAACATATTTTAAAAGGCTTGAGTGTGGATGGTTAAAGGGGCAATTCTACATGGATCAAAATATCTAAAATTTCTTCCGGTATTACCGAATTCTATACCGCTCAACAGCATCCATGTCCAAACTAATACCCAGTCCCGGTTCGTCTGACAGGTGAATCGCTCCATTAGTGAGATTCATACTACCGCCAGATAGGTCATCAACACGAATGTGGGGAAGTTCGTCAATTGGCATCGTGCAGTTTGGAATAGTGGATACCAAGTGTGCAGCAAAGGTTGAAGCTACACAACAACCGAACGCGAAGCACTGCACCCAAATCGGTAAATCTGCCGCTTCGGCAACAGCAGCACTCTTTCGGAGTCCTGAGACATTTCCTTGTGTGTTTATGGCATCCACGGCATCTGCACGGATGTTCTTTAATATCTCTTGCTGACCCCCCACATGCCTTGCGACTGGCACATCTGTATGTTTCCTAAGTTCACGATACCAAGATAAATCCTCAAAGCGGATCGGGTCTTCGTAGACTTCAATGTTATACGGTAGCAATTCGTCTGCAAGCCGTATCCCTGTTTCCAAGTCTCCAAACTCCGTATTTGGGTCAACACGAATCTCGAAATCATGACCACATGCTTCTTTGATTAAACGTGCAGTTTCAACGATAGTTGCGCTCCGAGCTTTGAGTTTATGGACTCGAAATCCTAAGTTTGCAGCGCGTTCTGCTTCTGCTGCAATTGCTTCAGGAGGCATCGGAGGTGACCAATAAGCGAGTTCAACGCTATCCCTATGTTTTCGACCGATTAACTTATGTGCTGGCACACCTAATGCCTGTCCTGCTATGTCATAAAATGCACTTTGGAAGGTGAATCCTTCGTCGGCTAAATCAAAATCCCAAATATTTTTGCCGACATATCTTTCGGCAATCTGCTCTGCTTGTTCTGTAATATCACTATGAACAGCGTTGCTCTCACCCAATCCTGTTATTCCTTCATCTGTGTGCACCCAAATCAGGGTAGTTGGATAAACCATCCCTGAATGCTCTTGTATTGCTGGGATAAACGGGATGGAAACGGTGCGGTATTCTATGTTTGTAATTTTCATAATATCGCGGCTCCTTAAATATCCATTGAATGTAAGTTTGCAGGGTTTATGCTCCCTAATGAACTTTGACGTTCAAGTTGGGTAAAATCTAAATGGGTCTACAAGCGTTAGCTAATAGCCCATCGCCTTTCAG
>JAGWBU010000152.1:0-1334 GCA_021295735.1 Candidatus Poribacteria bacterium
GTCAGAGACACGCAGAAGAAAACAATTGTATCTGTAAATATCAAGAAATATACAGATTAAATGCTACTGTTATAGTCCGAAACTCAAAAAACTCCGAGATACAATGGTATTCCAAAGATGGCGCCGACACACTTCTGCTTGGGAACTTTCACCGCTGAGAGCCTCAAGAACAACTTCGGCTTAAACTCGGGGGTGAAGTTTCTTCGTTTTCGTTTCGCCATCGGATACTCCATTCAAGTAGATGGATATTATACCATAATCTTGTCTTTAAAGAGTGCCCCGAATTTCTGGTGGCAGTACAGGTTTACTTTCAACGATTCTTAGATGTTACTCGCTATGAGTT
The DNA here is from genome assembly GCA_021295735.1 of Candidatus Poribacteria bacterium. Lineage (GTDB taxonomy): Bacteria > Poribacteria > WGA-4E > WGA-4E > WGA-3G > MSPOR6. The sequence continues at coordinate 344 of JAGWBU010000152.1, forward strand.
CTATTATGACCCAAGTTGCTACCTATAAGATTTTAGACACACAGACGCATTTTTATAGCGGATTCTACAATTAACTGGACATCTGAGTTGTCCGAGGGAACTCCGATTCCCGACTATTAGTGGTTTCGTCGCGATTCGGAGATCGCTCCTACAGAATATATGTGAACTATTAGTGGTTTCGTCGCGATTCGGAGATCGCTCCTACAGAATATATGTGAACTTATTTACATAATTTACTATAATAACCCAAGTTGCTACCTATCACCATATATTTGTCTTATATTCGTTGCGATGATAAACAAAAATAGTTTCAACTCAAAACCTGTCGCAGTCACTGCGTGTATTGACTTCGGTAATAGTTGTGTAATCAAACTATTTGTCACTTCAACCCGTTTTCTGTGAAGATGTTGCAGATAAACTTCCCAAGGTGGAAACTGACGCTTGAGGTTTTTCTTCCGAAGCGGTTTGAAAGTAATCCCTACTTAATATGCTTTATCCGCATACACCACAGAACCTTGCGGCAAATCAAATGGAAAATATCGCATTCCTCTGACATCGTTCCACTTGCCAGGGGTGAAGAAAACTTCAACAATGTGTCCACTTTCAGTGACCATTAGATGCACTTTGAGACCATAAAAGTGACGGCGTTTACTTGCGATTTTGCCACGCCATTTTTCACCTTGATAGAGACGACACCGACTAATCCGAATGTTATCACACACGGCAATAGGGTAGGTGTCAATCGCGTAAATACCATTCGGATTATTAGATTTAGAGATTTCTGCGAGATATTCAAAAAATATTTGAAATAAATGAGGTATCCGATGAAGTCTACGATTGTATCGGGAGTGTCCTAACATATTTGGGATATATCCATTTATTTTTAACATACAGCAAGCGGTTTGATGATTTCCTCCAAAATATTGTGCTGCGATAATCGCAGTTGTCATCACTTCAGCATCTGTCATTTGTGCTTGTGGATGCGTTTGAT
>JAGWBU010000152.1:1430-12706 GCA_021295735.1 Candidatus Poribacteria bacterium
AAATCGTAGGGGCGGGTCTCTGTGCCCGCCCGTGTTCTCGGCAGTGAAAACAATACAAAACTCGTTAATTTGGTATTAGAAGTATTTTATAGGTAGCAACTTAGGTTATACTTAACTAAAAATGTTAGGTGAAGACAATGAACGAAAATAAATTTGAACAGATACTTGAGATACTCCGTACAGACATCACAACAATGAAAGCCGACATCGCCTGGATAAAAGGTAAATTAGAAGGACGCGCTGAAACAAGACACGTCATTCTCACAACGATCTCTGTCGTTGCCGCTATCGCCGCTGTCATTTTCGCAATACTTAAATAGAAAAGAAGAAATAAAATGTTTGTAAAAACACAATTTGACACAATAGTTAACATTGCGAAATATGATAAAATAAACATTGAAATATGTGTAAAAAGTGGCAATTGTATTACAGAAGCAGTATGCGAAGAAAAGCATGCTGGACCATTGTCAAAAGAGGAATCGGGAATAATTTCAAAATGTGAACCACTTGCTCAATTCCCACAGGATAAGATACACCAAGCAAAAGTGGCATATGATGATCTCTTTTCTGCTATTTTAAGCAAAGAAACAGCGTTTGATATGACACACTATACCTCCTGATTATGTCTCAAATAAAAAACCGAACAATTTTTGAAGGCGATAACCTTCCAATCCTCCGCGGGATAGACCCCAAATGCATAGACCTGACATACCTTGATCCGCCTTTCAACTCCAATCGTAAATATAATACGATATTCAGAGGCAGCGGACTACGCAACATTACGCCACAAATCAAAGCATTTGACGACACATCGGAACGGAACACCGAGTCTGCCGACCGCGTCCAACGCGTGAAATCTGTGATCGCCAATCCTGCCTCTATGAAAAAACTAAATACCCTTAGCATATTTATAATTCTCATTCTGCTGTTGTGTCGGTCAACTGGCTTCGCTCAAGAATACACAAAATGGCATTTACCTGAAGGGGCTACATATCGTTTTGGAAAGGGAATCATACGCGACATTGCCTATTTTCCAGATGGTGATAAACTTGCTGTCAGCAGCTCGATTGGTATCTGGATTTATGATGTTAACAGTGGTGAGGAACTTGACTTACTTACAGATGGCATGCATAATATTACTCAAATTGTGTTCAGTCCCGATGGTAAAACACTGGCAAGCGCGAACCGCAGCAATATACAATTGTGGAATACAAATGAAAATAAACCACAAGACATCTTCACAGGACACACCTCAACTATCACTTCATTGGTATTTAGTCCAAATGGAAAATTATTGGCATCTGGAAGTGTAGATACTACTGTGAGGTTATGGAATATTGACACAGGTGAAGTTGTCCGGACTCTCTTCGGACACACTGATACTGTCCGGTCTGTGGCATTTTCACCGAATGGTAAAACACTGGCAAGTGTTGGCGATACTGACGATAAAACAATCCAACTTTGGGAGGTAAACAGCGGAGAACTTCAAAAAACTGTTTCTGTGGATTTAGACCGTATTTCCAGCAGTACTTTTTCACCTGATGGACATAAGTTCACAACTGGAAATTGGGATGGAAAAATTCGTTTTTGGGATGTCAGTACTGGTCAACTACTCGAAACCTTCACAGGACAAGGGCGTACCGGTACGATTACATCTCTTGTGTATTCACCTGATGGTACATCCTTGGTGAGTGGCGGTGGCGGTATTGACAGAACAATTCGTATTTGGGATGTTAATACCGGAAGTGTTTTACATACACTCATCGGGCATACTGATGATGTTATTACTGTCGCGTATTCACCTGATGGCGGAACACTTGCAAGCGCGAGTGTTAGAGACGGGGCGATTTGTATTTGGGATGTCGCTATGGGAAAACTCTTGAAAACTATTGATGGACACTCATATTATGTTAGATCAATTGCGTTTTCTCCTGACAGCACAACCATAGCCACTACAGAGAGAGCAGACAAGGTAATTCCACTTAGGGATGTGAAGACCGGAGAGATCAAGAAGAAACTCATTGGACATAATTGGCACCCCAGTTCAGTTGTGTTTTCGCCTAATGGTAAGACACTCGCAAGTGGTAGTTGGAACGGTCAAATCTTATTATGGGATGTAGAAACCGGACAATTCTTGGACAAAATTATTGCGCATACAAGACGTATTCCTTCTCTTGCATTTTCTTCCGCAGGCACAACGTTGATTAGCGGCAGTTGGGACAATTCAATCCGTTTTTGGGATGTGCAAAACGGCAATCTCTTAAAGACAATTTCTGCAAAATCTTCAAATCCAAATTCTTATTTTGAAATCAGGGCTATTTCTCTCAGTCCAGATGGCAATTTAGTTGCTGCTGCAACAAATATGCAAGATATACAGTTATGGGATATACACACAGGTGAGCAAAGAGAAAATACCTTCGCGCATGATGGTAATATAACATCAGTCGCATTCTCTCCACAGGGAACCGTACTTGCCAGTGGAAGCTACGACAACACAGTCAAATTGTGGGATTTGCAATCCGACAATCTATTGGGTAGTTTTACAGAACCAACATCCAACAATGCATACTGTGTAGCATTTAGTCCAGATGGAAATACAATCGCAAGCGGAAGTTATAAGGTGATTCGATTGTGGGATACCGTCACAGGTAAAAACAATGCAGCATTTACCGGTCATACAACTTGGATTCGCACGGTGGCTTTTAGTCCTGACGGTAGTATGTTGGCAAGTGGTGCTTCTGATGGCACAGTCCTACTATGGGATGTTAGCAATAAACAACTGGCTGACAATAGGTAGAGATACTGAAAAGCGGTATACTACTGGAAAATAATCACTGAAAACTTAAATCCGCATGTCCGTTAATAGGGTGTATCTCGTGTTGTAAGTGCACACCACCTTGTAGAAAGCAGATGATTGAATAGCACTTCTCGTGCTTCTGGCGTATCAATATGCTTTAACGCTAATGCAGCATGAAAACGCACGTATCGGTTCTCATCTTCCAGTTGAGCGATTAAGTTTGGCAGTGCTGGTTCAGAGAGCGGTCCCAGTTTTGCTAAGCTACGAGCAGCGTTATAGCGCACCCAATATTGCTCATCGGTTAGCCCTTCTGTCAATACCTGTACTGTCTGTGCTAAATCGGTGTCCGCAACTGTTTGTTGTCCAATGATGCCTAAACCTTCAATTGCATGTCGGCGAACTAATGGAGATTCATCTTTTGCAGCGTGTGCTAATACAGGAATTGCTTCAGCTGCTGCTTTTCCGATATCTGCTAACGCATAGGCTGCAGTTGCACGTACCGAATCATCTGTCCCCTGCAGTGCGTCAATGAGTTTAGGAACAGCAGGTGTGCCTGTAAGGCTTAATGCGTATCCTGCATAGTTGCGGATTGAGTCAGAAGTCCCATGTAATGCCCGATTCAAAGTGGGTACTGCCGCTTCGCCAACTCTCCCCAAGCGATATGCAGCATTCAACCGAATCTTCTCATCCTCATGCTGCAAAGTTTCAACCAAATTTTTCACTTCGGAAGATGAAACACCGTTAGTCATCCCGTTCTCTTTCCCGTAATACCAATCCCACTGCGATTCCCACAATTCAGGATGGTCGGATCCTGCACCGTTGTCAACGGTATGCCAATCTGCAGTATCACTTTGCCAAGAAGGTGTGCTCGGTTCATCAAGTCGTGAGAAAAGAAACTTTAACATATACCGTTTCTTATCGCTCCGATTCGGCGTGGCACGGTGCCACAAGTCATAGTGGACGATAGTTACGGTACCAGCTTCTCCGCAGAGAGAAATATCTGGCTGTTCGTGTGCGCTTTCACTGGTGTCATAATATTGCGATCCGGGCAGCACAGCAGTTGGTCCTCTGTCCTCAGGTACATCTTGTGGATAATAGAACGCCATCGTCCAACGGCATTTGTGCCTCCGGATCTGTTCGTCTCCTTCATAAGTATCCTTATGAAAACCTTGTCCACCACTTCCTTCTGGATTGTAATGGCAGTATCGGTGTGGGTGCATCATATAGTTTTCGCCAAGCACCCCCTGCATAGCACCATCTACCACTGGATGGTCAAACACTTGTTGAATTTCAGGTATCAGAGGGAGAACATTGTTTCCCAAGTTACCTGTGTGTTCAAACATAGCATCTAGATGTTGAAAAATGTCTTCATGAAAACTTGGAGGAAAATCGGTTTTGATCGTAATATATCCGTTGATGATGAAATCCCGCATCTGTTCATCGGTAAGTTGTACCGCCTGATTCTTCATATTGTCTCTCCTCTACGGTTTTTAATCATTTCTCTGTATTTGAAGCATTGAATTGCAGATTACCTGATACATAAACATCATTGTCGTTTTGGGCGCTGTTTTAAGTATATTACAATGTAGTGTTGATGTCAAGAAATGGATATAGTGATTATCAAAGAGGTGTGTAAAAATTTTGTAAATTTTTGAATCTCGGATTACACGAATAAATTAAAATAACCCAAGTTGCCACCTATTTCGCAAATGCTCTTGTAGGAGGGGTTTCTAACCCCGATTTAGAACAAAAAACATAAGTATTTGCTAACTTGAAATCTTGTCCGTAGCAACTTAGGTTAAAATAAGAAACCGATCGCAAGAACAAAAAGCACCTCTATCAAGTAAAAAATGATAAGCGTGACCGAAAAAATAGCAGATATCCAACTACATTTTGGTTTGTCTTTGTACTTGCCGAGATCCATATTGAAATCGGTGTCAGTTTGTTCTCTTATATCATCATAGACATGTCGGAACAACCGTTCCTGCCAAAGAAAGTAACCATCTAAAATCCCACAATAGGAAGGAAAAGGACTAAAACATAATATGAATTTTGCATATCCTCCTTGGCGATTAATACCATTGCTGCAACGAGAATTACCATACTCCAACTTTTTAACAAGGAACTGTTCCGTGCCAAACGGTTAATTGAGGGGTGTGCATAAATATTTGGCGCATCAACACAGACACGGACAGACGCCAGGTGCCGCTTGATTTATAGAAATGCGTTTGTAGTCGCGCAATTCATTGCCAAATCAACGCAGCATGCCCCCGTGTGGCATGCTGCGCCTCTTTGAACTTGTGGACGGAAACCCACGACGTGTGCGGACTACCTTTAAGCGCATATTTAACATCGGAATTATTTATGCACACCCCTCACGGTTAATTACAACTTGGGTCATTTTCAGATGCTTTACGACCTTTTCAATACCGTTCATGGATTTATCATCCTTCACCATGTTTTGCAATCTGATTGTCCGTATGTTAAACTGTACAATTAATAGGTGAATTTGTCTAATAGGTGAATTTGTCAATATCATTTTAGGGCGTTGGAACGTTCGCATGGGTTTGTATGCTCAGGATCTGTTATCGACAATAGTGATTTCTTTTCTCTGAATCTCGGATTATTACGGATTACACTGATTGCGCGGATTGAAAATTTGTAATATCAGGTAATCCTCTAAGGGAATAGTTTTGTGTTTTATTGCTTTTCTTGCGGTGTTAGCATTGCAGCGATGTCTTCTGGTAGTTTTATATTGTATTCTGTTCAAAATGATGACAAATTACGTAGATCCCAACGTGAGTTTGATAAATAGTTAGGATTTCTACATTTCCTCTTAAAGTCCTCTGATAAGGGGGATTTAGGGGTTAAAAACTCTGTTCAATTTTTGCCTGTCCAGTTAATTATCAAACTCACGTTAGATCCCAAGTTATTAGAGTTTAAGCCAATTACCGCAGGATAAATAATCCTGCATGTGTATCTCTTGCAAATTCTTTAATAACCGCAAAATGCTTTCTCAAATTGTATTCGACAGCACTTGTAGAACAATTCCCTATCCTGATCCAAATCACTTTTGGAGGATAGCCGTGAATAACGCTCCTGTTCCTGAAGTCTGTGTCCTTTGAAACGATGAAATAATTGTTATCACGAGCGTAATCCCATAACTCGGTATCTGTTGCTGTATCTAATCCTATAGTTTTGACATGGATAGAATTAGGAAACAGATCCGCCAGCAGCACCACCAGTTGGTCGGATAGGTTCTGATCGAATAGAAGTTTCATCTGTGTAAACGACCACCTGCGATTTTTCCTTGTCCGCAGCATAAGCGAAACAAGCACGAATGTCTGTCTCCGTTAACTCCGGAAAATCGTGGAGAACTTCTGCTACTGTCATACCTGATGCGAGGTATTCAAAAATATCGTAAACGGTAAGCCGCATTCCCCGAATACATGGCTGCCCGCTGCGTTTACCCGGTTCAATGGTAATAATGTCTCTATAGTTGTTCATGATATCCACCTCTTCCTATAAACAGTTGAAAAAAGTATATCACAACTTGCGCCAGTTATCAATGGATTTAAATGGAAGTTTCTTAATTGGTGGGATTAGGGATTCGTTGTTATTATTGTCTGAATCGCGGATTACACAGATTTCGCGGATTGAAATCTGTAAGATCAAGTAATCCAAGAAGGGTCGTATTGGTTTTACTGTTATGCTTGTGGGGGAGTTAGCATTGCGGCGATGTCTGGCGGTAATTTTACATTATAATCCTGCCATCTTTGTCATGAGAACCGTCACAGGCGAAGAAAAGAGTTCTTAGGTAGTCAGTAGCAAAGTCGATAAGGTTGGTTTTACCGCCGTAGTGCCGGAGTTGGGTTAGGATTTCAAAAAATCGCTATTAGCGTCCATTTCATTAGCAAACTCTCTCGCCTCTTTCAGCATTTGGATTTGGATAGCCTCTATATCAAAAAGCTCCGCTTCAATACAATATTCACGCCAAAGATTTGATGAAACTTTTCCATGAAATGGATCCGCTTTAAAATGTTGGGGTTCCCGGCGATAGATGAACACTCCATCAGATGATTTTCCCTCTATCTCGTTGATTTTTTCCTTAATCCGACTTATGTCGTTTTCTGTGCTCATAATTTATATTCCAGAGTTTGAATGGTGGATACAGATGACTTGACTCAAAAATCCGCGTGATTTGCGCAATCCGAGATTCAGACACACTCCTCCACAACACAATTCTATTGGTGTTAAGTCGTATAACGATTATAACAGAGAATCAGTTCATACACAATGGAAACGTTGGATTGAGGTTGTGCGTTGGGCAAGGTCTTAGTTTATTTACATATCCATTTCTATTCACAAAAAAGTTGACATCTAATTACATATCCTATACAATTCCGTTCAGAAACCATCTCATAATATGGACTATCGCGCTGGGAAACCGTGCCTACAGACATTTATGAGACATGTTTTATAAAAATAAGCTAAAGATGAATACCATCTACAAACATAAAAGAATTGCCTAAGGAGGCGGACATGGCAGAACGAATAAAAATGGGTTTAGTCGGATGTGGCGGTATGTCTGGTGCCCACATGGGTGGATATCGCGAGTTGTGGTCAAAAGAGGTCCGAGAATTCGATATTGTCGCTGCGTGTGATATTGACAAGGGTAGGGCAGAGAATCGAGCGAATGAGGCACACGAGTTCCAAGGCGGCACAAAACCTGCTGTTTATACCGAACTTGACGAGATGCTTGATAAGCACCCGGATTTAGAGTGCGTTGACATCTGCGCGTTGCATAGTGCACACCACGTACTTGCCGTGCCAGCATTGGAAGCAGGCAAACATGTCATCATTGAAAAACCCTTTGGTATCACGATGCGCGCATGCAAACTGATGATGGAAGCAGCAGATCGCAACGATAAAATCATTTCTGTCGCAGAAAACTATCGGTTGAGTCGTATGGAACGTACGCGTAGCTGGGTAATTGCGCAGGGACGCGTCGGTGAGCCCCGGATGTTCTTCTGGATTGATGTCGGCGAGGCATTAGGCAAATGGGGTTGGCGTAACTTCAAGATGGATGCTGGCGGCGGATGGGCATTAGATGGTGGCGTGCATTTTACCGATCTGATGCGCTATATTCTCGGGCTGGAGGCTGAAGAAGTTTACGCTATCAACAAAGCTTATGAACCTTACCGTTACGATAATGCAGGCGCACGTGAAGGCGGTTATTCAGTTGATGTAGAAGACGCAATGATTGCGACAATTAAGTTTGAACAAGGCGTTACCGCGCAGTGGACTTGGGTCGGTTCTGCTCCTGCCCACGGTTTCGGTCAGAAAGTCATCTATGGTAGTGAAGGCGCTCTCGATTGGGGTAGAGGTTTGGTGCCACGCGGTGGTGAGGCAATTTCTAATGATGATTTACAGAAGGAATTCACTGATAGCCTTAGCGATGATGAGAAGGAATACTACTTCCCCGCTGGAATCGGTAATACAGTTGCGATTGAACTGAAATACTTTGCAGATGCTATTCGTAGTGGTGGTAAACCGGAAGTAGATGCAGTGGAAGGAATGAAGTCTGAAGCGATCTGCATGGCAGCTTATGAATCTGGATATTGGGGTCGCCCAGTGACAATTGCCGAAATTGAAAACTGTGAACTGGAAGGCTACCAGAAGGAAATTAACGACCATTTAGGAATAGGAGCGTAAGTAGCTAAGGGTGGATATTCTATCAATGTAGGGGAGAACAGATTTATGAGCAACACGTAGAGATTGTTCATTTCTGCAGAGATATGGAAGGTTCACCCTTTACAGTGAAACCTACAAATATGTGCACACTCCCTCATAGATGCGGTTTCCTAACCGCATCTATGAGGTTGAACAAACACCGGTTCGGTTAGGAAACCGCATCTACCGTAGTGTGTAAATAATTATTGGTTTTACTATAAATATGACAACGTGCCTAACTATAGCGGTTAATACTCACCCAAGGAAAATATGCCAAAACCTACAGATATTCGCATCCTTGACGTTCAATATGATTTTGAAGAACACCAATACCGAACTCCGCTTAAATTCGGTGGCGTGCCAACAGATCACTGTGTCCTTTTTAACGTCCGTTTGCAAGTGCAAACACGTGATGGTAAAGAGGCAGAAGGAAGAGGCTCTATGCCGCTCGGTAATGTTTGGGCATTTCCACCGCGTTATGTGCCTTTTGACCAAAGTCTCGCTGCCATGAAAAATCTCGCTGAATTGGCAATTGATGCAACAAGAGATTGCACACGCTGTGCACATCCGCTTGAGCTCTCTGAAGTGCTGGAACCAGAATTTCTACAAATCGCAGATGAATTGCCGCAGACGATGCAGCTTACAGCACCGATACCGAAACTTTGTACTGTTGTCACGACAAGTCCGATAGACGCTGCAATTCATGACGGGTTTGGAAAGGCAAACGGTATCAATAGTTATAATGGTTTGGACGAAGATTTCATTGAAGCGGATCTGTCGTATTTTTTGGATGACGAATTCGCCGGGAAATACCTTGATCGGTATACAACGCGCCATCCGAAGCCGGATATGTCGCTCTATCATTTGATTGGCGCGCTTGATCCGCTTACGGAAGCAGATATTACAGAACGTCTCAACGACGGATTACCAGAAACGTTACCTGAATGGATTGTCGCCGATGGGTTAACACACCTGAAGATAAAACTGAATGGCGACGACTTGGAGTGGGACGTGGCGCGTGTTCTTGCAATTGACAAAATCACCGCTGAAACACAGGCTAAACGAGGCGTTAACACTTGGCACTATTCCGCTGATTTTAACGAGACATGTCAAGATGTGGAATATCTGTTGGAATTTCTTAATCGGATTCAGGAAAAGGAAGCACAAGCATTTGAACGTCTTGCTTACATTGAGCAACCGACCGATCGTGACTTAGAAGCGCATCCAGAAAATAAGATGCACAAAGCTGCCGAGATAAAACCGGTAGTGATCGACGAATCACTCACTGACTTTGAAACCTTACTATTGGCACGCGATCAGGGATATTCAGGTGTTGCGCTAAAAGCGTGTAAGGGTCAATCGCAGGCGTTGCTTATGGGTGCTGCTGCGCAAGAATACGGCATGTTCCTTGCCGTGCAGGACTTGACGTGTCCGGGGGCATCGTTTTTACACTCTGCTGGGCTCGCTGCGCGCATACGGGGGGTGACTGCTATTGAGGGGAATGCACGTCAATTTTGCCCCAGTGCGAATGATGGCTGGCGAGACGAATTTCCATCAATTTTCAACATTGCTGATGGTACTGTGGGGACACAAGTGCTAATGGGTCCCGGTCTTGGACATTGAACTGTCCATCATGGTCGTAAAACATAATTATTTTCTTTGTTTTATTTCTCCCCAAACCGTCGTGAGTAATCCTTCAGGTTCAAGAGCGTACCGCCTGGTTGCCCATTCAAACGCCGACAAACCTCCGTTGGAATACGTTTCCAATACTCGCTCAGTCACCCCACTTTCAATATGCACTGCAAAATTAACATAGCTAAATATGGGAATACGATCAATGTAGGATGAGTAAACAAGGTACTTGCCATCAGCTGACCAGGTGAGGTACTCAATGTAAGCATCTTCTTCAGGTTCTATGTACCGCAAGTTGTGAGGTCCCACAACGGAGACAATGCCAAGTTTATAGGGTTTAGTTTTAGTCAGAAAAGCTAATTGTTTTGAATTGGGTGAGAAAACAGGAAATTCACCGTCTTTGATAATATGTGAAGTCTTTTTCAGAAAAGTATCAAAGAGAAAAACACCGAAGTCTGTGCTGTAGGCGATTTGTTTTCCATTAGGTGCCCAGTCCACCTGATATGGATTTTCTTTCAATAACAGTTCTGCGATCGGTTTCTTTCTCTCTATCTCCTGATTTGAAATGAGGTAGAGCCCGCGTTCCAGAGGCTGCTTAATAATAATGAACGAATGGTTCGTGAATATCACATCTCCGTCCGGTGAGACGTCGGCATCAATGATTTCACTATATTCTCCTTGTGTCAGTTTTTTCGGCGCTGCATTCGGATTCTCTCTATCAAGTAAGTAAACATCATCGAAAGAGTCAAACTCATCTTTGCCTTTTATCCTAACAACAGCTACGATATAGCGGCCATCTTTTTGTATAGAGAACTTCGTAATATCATGCGGCAATCTGAAAAGCGGTTGTGCGCTGCGTCCATCATTTACGTTGCCAATCCATAATTCTCGGTAGTCCTTTGGGTATCTAAAGATGATCTCGCCAGTGGGAGCGGCGTGCGTTGCCACTGGCAAGAGAAGAACAAGACTTAAACAGATCGTTTTGAGTGTCTTTTTAAAACTGGATTTCATGATTACTCCTCCTGGAGAGGTGTAATACCAAATTACCCTAAATCGTAGGGGCGGGTCTCTGTGCCCGCCCTTACCATCGGCAGTGAAAACAATGCAATTCTCG
>JAGWBU010000152.1:13051-16293 GCA_021295735.1 Candidatus Poribacteria bacterium
AACCCAACACGCCGACGCATCTTTCAAATGTTTGAGGGTATTGATGTCCTATTGATAGAACAAAACGGTCATATACAACACACTATCGTGAACATAACAGTGATAAAGCCTCAAATTATCAACATATTAGGTATAGAAGTCAAAAAAGTTTATTTTCCAGATCCGTAACTGCGGAATGTAGGTAAAATGAAAGCCTCTTTTATTTTACGACTCTTGACGCTAATGCTATTTCTAACAGGACCTGCATTGACTGTCCAAGCAGGAAGTATCAGCGATAAAGAGCTGGTCATCTATTATAGTTTTGACGCTGCCTCCCTTAAGGGAGACGATATCTTAGATGGGTCCGGAAATGGGAATGACGGGTTTCTCAACGGTAACAACCTCAAGATTGTGAATGATGGCAAAGTTAACGAGTGTATGGAATTTCCTGGTGGTGCCACCGAATATATTGCAGTGCGCAATCTGAATTATACCGAAGGCATACCGGAACTGACGCTTGCGGTATGGATTAAGATAACACAAAGAGGAATGATTGCCTCATGGGATCGGAGCGATTATTTTCGCTTTGCAGCTGGAGATGCTGCAATCGCTCATACGGACTTTGTTGCTTTTGATATATGTTGCCCTATTGAGGATTGGCACGGAAAAATAAAAGTTAGCGATGACAAATGGCATCATGTCGCTGCAACTTTTGATGGAGATAGGAAACGGATCTATGTTGATGGTAAAGTGGATGTTGAAGCTGCCACTGGTAATAATATGATCGGACCGAAAGCACAACGGTACGGATTTATCGGCATTGGTTCGGAAGCAGCAGAATTTAATGGCAACGCGAGTCCCACGTGGACATTCAAAGGCTTGATGGATGAGTTCTTAATGTTCCACCGATCACTTTCTGAAGATGAAGTGGAAAGTCTTTATAAATCCAATGGGTATCCCTTTGCAGTCGAACCTGCGGACAAATTGAGCATTACATGGGCACAGATCAAGAGCATAATATAAAAGCAAAATGGGTGATTCCATTGAATCACCCGTTTCTTAATTTTCACTTTTTAGGAATTACCGTTTTCTATCGCTTCTTGTATACCTGGCCATTCACGCCAAATGTCGGTGTAACTGTCGTAACCATTTTTCTCACAATCAACATGGCGCACACGGAAGATAACCGCGTAACGGATGTCTGAAGAGGCGTTTGGTGCTGCTGAGTGGACAATCTGATGATGTGTCAGCACCACGTCTCCAGCCTTGCCGACAATTTGCGTTGGTTCTTCAGGAAATTCCGGACGTGGCATTCCGTTTGCAAGAACTTCATGTCCTTCCTTTTTAAAATAATCGGCGAAAAAACTGTGTGTTTTGGGCCATACCGTGAAGTTCCCACTATACGGCTCTGGCACGTCTGCAAGATACACAACTGCTAATGCGGTAAAACCGCGACGGTATACACCTTTTGCCATTCCGTTTGTACCACTTCCTAATCCATCCAGATGCCCGCCAGGTTCTTTCGCATCACGCCCCAACGGCATAGGGAAACGGAGTGCTACCTGCGCTGAACCCGGTACCTGGACGTTTCCTTCACCTATCATCGATTCGGCAATGTTTTGGATAGGTGTTTTACGGAAAATATCTACAATTTGCGGAGCGTTTCGGATTTCGTTGCAATACGATTGTGCCCGAAACTTTTCTAAGTCGCCTTCGTGCAGTCCTACAGCACCGATAGAATGGTTAATCATCTTACGAGCAGCATCTATCATTAACTTCGGCACGACACCAGGGACTTTAATATAACCATTTTCATAGAATTCTAACTTCTGTTTTTGCGTAAGCATACCTATTCCTCAATCTGTATTCTACAATACATCATAAAGTTTCTGTTTAAGACTACCCTTTGGATTAAAAGGTTTAATGAAATTCCTACTTCTCACTGTCTACAAAACATTAGGAATGGAGTCTACGATGTTTTATCTCTTTAACCAATGATGGAACAGGACATCTTTCCCACCAGGTTCAACTACTCGCAACAAAACCTTTCCATCTGTAAGAAAGTCTATCGCCATAAAACCGGCGTGTTGGTGTGCAAACAACGTATTATCCCTATGGCTAACTTCCGTTGCCTTTTCACTTGAGGCAAGGCCGCTGACAAGTAAGTAATTCGTAACATCCCCTCTTAAAACCTGAAGAGAATGGTCATGTCCAGAGGCATATATTAAAAGAGGTGTCTTTTTCGCAGTTGAAAGCCCAGTATTGAGTTGTGCCACCATGTCTTTGTTACGTGTACTGTTGAGGTCCTGATCTGATTTTATCACATGCCACCGCGCCAACGGATAGAGAGAACCGACGATTGGCACTGGGACCCAAAGCCATTTTTTCGCAACTCTGAACGGAAAAAGATGTGTCTTCCAGTCATAGAAACCACCGTGTACCCCGTAACTTTGCAATGGATGGTGTCCAACAACGACGATTGGCAGTTCACTATCTAATTCGGCTTTGAGTTCATCTATAACTGTTTTCGGAGATTTTTGAGGTTTCTTGTACTTGTGCAGCCACCACTGTGTATCGAGTACAATAACCCGTACAACAGGTGCCGATTCTGGAAACTCAACGACCTCCGGTCCTGGAAAGCCTTCTTTCGGGAGGAATTTTGGTGGACGAGATAGTGCGTCGTTAATATATTTTTCTTGGGCAAGAAGCGCACGATATCCTTCCTCGCTGCCGTTCGTCCAATCGTGATTACCCGGAATAAATAGACCGTGCGTATTGGTAGATTTAACAACCTCTATTTGTGGACCGAGTCTCGTAGACGCTTCGTGCTGTTTTTGTTCTGTCATCCCATCAGGGTACATATTATCCCCTAAAAAAATGATGCTGGTCTTCTCAGGCATTTTTTGTGCCCATGCTAATAGCGTTTTTAGTACGGGTTCGTCCGGTTTTGGTTGTCCTCCGTCTCCAAGTAACAAGATGCGATAGTGTAGCGTATCGTCCGTTACAATATCCTGTTTTGCGTTGGTAGGTATATCAGGATGATAGTAAGGCGAGATATGGCTACACCCTATAATTATTAGTAGCCCCACCTGAACAATGAAACCGATAAAAAAAACACTCCAAAAGATACGTGAACGTTTATGAAGTAGCATTATCTTTCTCTCCTTGTATTCTATTTTGACAAATATAACGACTTGTGCCAGTTAAGTGAAAGTTTTGTTGTTTTTCACAATTGTTCATATTTTGGGATCAACGCCAAATAC
>JAGWBU010000152.1:16359-22750 GCA_021295735.1 Candidatus Poribacteria bacterium
AAAAGTTGCGGAATGCAAACCCAAACAAGAGGAACATGTGAAATATAAATATACCAAATGTTAACTGGCACAACGCGTAAATATAATTTAGCGGCACGATTCAGTTATGTTTAAATTCGATTGTTAATTAAAAGGAATTCTGATCTATCAAAACTCTTTAACCTATAACTGACTGCCCAGCAATGACCATCAAGTTACTATAGATTTTTAAAAAATGATGTGATACAATAAACCATTGAGGGTTTTACGAAACGAGGCGAAATATGAGACGTTTTTGGACTCAGGGTCGTGTCTATCCAGGACAACATTATGTTGTTTCTCGAAGCAAGGAAATTTCCGATTTTCTTGCACGTGTTGAAGAGGGACGGTACATCGTTCTCTTTGCGCCGCGTCAGACTGGCAAGACAACCTTTTTCCGAATGGCACTTGACACACTCGCTACTGAGTCGTCAAACTTTTTTCCAATTCAGCTCAATTTTGAAATGTATAAAAACCTCTCCCCCTCCGATTTTTACGAAGACTTCTGCAAAAGGGTTTGTAAAGAAATTGAACAAGTTTTTGAAAAACGCGGACACGTCCCTTCTGACGTACTCACACAATTCCTTGAAAACGCTAAGATTACAAATCACATTTCAATGATAGAGTTCTTTGAACAACTTTCAAGTGTTCTGAATAGCCAATATAATAATCAGAAAGTTGTTGTTATTATAGATGAGTTTGACGGAATCCCTCAACTTGTTCTAAGCGATTTTCTGCATTCACTTCGCAATATCTATTTGTCCGATGAAACGCGCTGCCCTCACAGTGTCGGCATCGTGGGGGTCAAGAGTATTGCACAACTTAACTATGATAGGTCCGTTTCCCCATTCAATATTCAAGATGAGTTTTACTTACCGAATTTCTCCCTTAATCAGGTACAAGAATTATTCACACAGTATACAGATGAAACTGGTCAATCCTTTGCACCTGAAGTCATTGAAGGACTCCACAAACAGACTGCTGGTCAACCTTTCCTCGTGAATCGATTCGCGCAAATCCTTACTGAGGAATTGGACATCCCCAAAACTGAAACGATTACGATGTCACATTTTGCTAATGGACTAACATTACTACTTGGGGAAGACAACGTTAATATTAGACATTTACTTACGAATATCCGTAGAGACCCTCGTTTTGAAAGTCTACTCATGAAAATTGTTTCTTACGACAAAGGCAGGCAGTATAACCAACGTAACGATCTTATCAATCAACTCACAACTTACGGTGTTATTGCAAAAGGCGCCGATGGTATGTGTAAAATAGTCAATCCGATTTATCAGCATTGCATTATTCAGGCACTCCAACCCTTAATTAACGGACTCGAAGGGGATTATTTCCCCGAAAATACAGACACGGATTTCATTGATTACCTTACGTCTGATGGAAAAATTGAGATGGAACCACTGCTTGATAATTTTCAGGATTTTATTGCCCGTGTAGGATTTAAAATTTTACACGTTCCAGATACCCCAAAAGAGTTTGTTGGACAATATCTTCTCTATGCTTACCTTGATCAGTTTGTCCGAATCGTGCGCGGAGCAATGTATCTTGAAGTCCAAACCGGACGAGGCAGGATAGACTTACTTATCCTCCATAACACACACAAATACATCGTCGAAACTAAGATTTGGGAAGGCGACCGTCGTTATCAGTCTGGCAAACGGCAGCTCGCTGCGTATCTCAAATCGGAAGGTGCTGTGGAAGGGTATTATGTTGTCTTTGACCATCGCACAGTTCCTGAACCTCGCGCAGAAACAGAGACATTGGACGGTTTTACTATTCGGAGTTACGTTATTCCTGTGATACAAGAGCAACCTTCATCTGTTTAAAGTGCGTCACCTCTCTTTTCATGTTTTATCAGTTGCTTAATCCGTTCAACGACTTTATCCAATGGAACATTTTCTTGTTCTCTGGTTGCCAAATCTCGAACAGCAGCATTATCTGCAGCTAACTCATCTGATCCAAGGATGACTGCATAAGGTATTCCTTTCGTATCGGCATATTTCATCTGTGTGCTGAGTTTAGTTGGACGGAAATAAACTTCTGTTCGGATACCGCCTTGACGTAGCTGTGTAGCCAATTTGAGTGACTCTGTCATCAACTCGTCATCAAAAACGGTCATTAGGACTTGTGTTACCGTTCTCCCCACAGTAGACGGAAACATATCAAATTCTTCCATAACGTCGATAATCCGCTCTATACCAAAACTCGTACCTGTTGCGGGAAAACTCTGTTTGCTAAAACTTCCGATGAGTTCGTCATACCGACCACCCCCGGTAATGCTGCCGATTTTAGGCTTTTCAACAACCGTTTCATAAATCGGTCCCGTATAATATTCCAATCCACGCACCATAGCAACATTCACTTTATAGCATTCTTCAGGAACCCCAAGCGTCGTAAGAAAACCGATTAATTCTTTCAATTCAGTTATGCCTTCATGAGCAATCTCCAAATCCCTAAGTTGTACACTGAGTTCATTGAGTACCGTCGCCGCATCACCTTCAATTTGCAGCAGCGCAAGCAACTTTTCAATAACATCTTCCGGTATCTCATTTTCTCGTAATTCTGTAGTGACACCTTCTAACCCGATCTTATCCAGCTTATCAATAGAACGATAGAGTCCACCAAGCTGTGCTGTAGGAACACCTGAGAACAACCCAATTCCTGAAATCAGTTTTCTATCGTTGATATTAATCTCAAATTGCTTGAAACCGAGTCGTGAGAGGACTTGATAAATGAGATTTACATTTTCCGCGTCCGCTAACATACTATCACTTCCAACGGTATCTGCATCACACTGAAAAAATTGACGGTAGCGCCCTTTTTGCGGACGTTCTGCGCGCCACACAGGATCAATTTGGTAGCGTTTGAAAGGTTTCGGCAGTTGTGGATACATCGCAACAACTCGGCAGAGCGGTACAGAAAGGTCGTAGCGGAGTGAAATATCCTCCTTGCCACCCGTATGTCCTGCTTGATATATCAGTTTTTCTGCATCTGGTCCATATTTTCCTGTAAGCACTTCAGATAATTCCATCGCAGGGGTCTGTAACGGTTCAAACCCAAACTCTTCAAACACATCACGAATAACATCTATGACATATTGCCTACGAATCATCTGTTCAGGTAAAATGTCGCGCATGCCGCGCGGAACGCGCGGTTTAATAAAGGATGCCATATTTTACTCCTTAAATGTGTCCGGGAAGTGCCTGACTTCTCCGTCTTCGTAAGCCTTTCTCTAACGTTTGTTTTAACTCATCAATCTTTTCGCGTTTCCACGGATCCTTAAGTGACTTCGGGTTCGCGATTAACGTAGATTCAGATTCTCGTAGCACTTCAATAATTTTGAGATGATTTGCCTTGAGCGTACGTGCGGAGCTACAGTTATCAATGATAGCATCAGCTTCTTCAGGTGGTTTCCCTTCTGTTGCACCGAAAGACAACATAAGAATGATAGGTGATTGATAAGTGCCACGTGTGTTCAGCCGTTTCCACGGGGTTAATATGGCTGGCGCCACGCGGTTTTCAGTTTTTTCAAGAATATATTTCTCCGCTATGTTCAGATATTCCGTAGAGATACGAATGTTTCTATCTGCGAGGTTCACCAAGTCTGTGAATGTATTGATGTCCTCCCGTTCTTCGCGAACCGCAAGGATGATACTAACATATCCATATTCCAACGGCAAAATCTCCTCAACATCGGCATCTGTCTCTTCAACCCAATCCTGCCCAGTAATTCCCAAATCATAAAAATCGTCCATCCCAACATAGACCGGTATTTCTTGGGGGCGTGAAATTTTTATCTGAAATCCGCTATCGTTAGCAAAGGTCGCACGATAAGATCGGTCAGTAGACTTGTAACCGTTTATTTCATAGCCTGCACGCTGAAACATCTCAAGCGTTTCAGACTGTATTGTACCTTTCGGCAAAAGTAGATTCAATATTCTTTCTGCTTGCATAATTAGTTTCCTCAATTCTAAAGATATGGCGTAGTTTTCCGTATCCGTTTATAATCATTTATCAAGGTCTTTGAGGGTGACTGCCTCTGTGTTTTTAGTTTTCAAATCGATACGCTGCATCGGTTGATCCGGGATTAAGTTAATCACATAATCGTAATTTGTTTCGGCAGCATAGTCCTCCTGTGCTTGTAGGTCGCGTTCCATCAAATCTACCTCCACAGTTTTGCCAGAATGCCTTAATGTTTGAGCAAGGCGCTGTGCTTCAGGGATAAGATCAGCAGATGTTGCTGCAATAAAGTAATCCCTTTTCGCTTGAATAGGTTCGCGCTGCGCTTCAGCAAACGCCTCTATGAGCGAATCAAATTGGAATGCGAAACCTGCCCCTGGAAGCGATGGTCCGCCAAAGTTTTCAATTAACCTATCGTATCTTCCACCACCGCAAATCGGTAAGTTTTTCTTCAACAGTTCAATCTGAAAAACCGTTCCAGTATAGAAATCGAATCCGCGCGTAATACCCAAATTAATTTCAAAGTCGGTAATTTTGTTGTTTCCCAAACATTCGCAAAGCGTCTGCAATTCTTGACGAACTTCCTGTGCGGTATCACCGAGACTTTTTTCCCACGCTGCCATGACCTTATCCTTATTACCGCTAATCTTTGAAACGTCAATACAACGTTGTGCGACCTCTTCAGAAATATCGAAATATCGGTTCCATCTCGCTTTATAGGTTTCCTCAGCAATTATCGGTAACTTCTCTGTCCAAGTAGCTATGTTGCTTTCTGTTAACGCTTGAACTGTGGCAATTTCTATCTTGTGTTCACCTTGATAATCAGTTCCTTGTGAACGCCGCAACATATTCAGTTCATCGCGAAGGGTCTCCAGACCCAAATGTTGGCTTTCTACCCGTAACCGTGCAAGGTGATCAATATCCAATATAACTTCACTATGATCTTTCGGATCAAGCGCAACCTGTTTAAAAATTTCACGAAATACACCCGTATTACCGATTTTCAACTTCGTTTTCGAAATATTGAGTTTTTCAAGAATTCTGACAGGAATTGTAATAATCTCTGCATCTGCCAGCGTTGATGCTGGACCAATTAGTTCTACTCCTGCTTGTCGGAATTCGCGTCTAACCTCTGGATTGTCGGTTTTCGGTTCCTGCCGTACGCACTGTCCGATATAGTACAGCTTATACGGATAAGGGAGATGTTGTAAGTCTCCATTCGCAATAATTCTACATACAGGTGCGGTAAGTTCAGGTCTCAGCGCGTAGTCTACACGATCTGGTCCGACAAACGTAAACATTTTGTGCCGTATCTCTTCACCGGATTGCGCGGATAAAAGCGCAAAGGATTCAAAAAGCGGTGTCTGAATCTGTGCATATCCGTAGCTTTCAAAGGTCTCACGAACGATATTTTCAACAAAGTTTCGCTGAACCATCTGTTCAGGTAGAAAATCGTTCGTTCCGGCGGGTTTGGTAAACTTTTCCATAGGCGTTCCTCCTAATAAAATGTGAACGGATTTCGCTATCCGTTTTCACAACATGTCATATAAACAAAAAAACCCGTAAACAGATAACTCCTTAATCTCAACGCACGACAAGTCGGCATTGAGGAGAGCGGTTAGTTTACTGGGTTCAAGCAAGTTGCCTTGCTTCGTGTCCACTATGATATATGGGGTAACATCAGACCATTCTAATCCGCCCTACTCAGGAATGGATTGAATGATGATGAATACAGAAAAATCGCATTGACATAACATTTCCAAGCATAAATTATTTTCTGATATATTATACATCATCTAAAAACATAAGTCAAATTTATTTACCGAAAGGACAAAGCCATTCAGTTTTCCAATAAATTCTTTTTGAAAAACCTCTTCCTGTAGGAGCGAGCTCGCGATATATTACGAACGGTCGCGAGCTGGAGCTCGCTCCTACAAGAAGAGACTGTTAGGTTGGGTAGAGCTTGTGAAACCTTATAGGTGTAAACTTAAGCACATAATTACCAGATTGCCTCTTGTGGGAGGGAAACCTTGAAAGCCCGATATTGTGAGGCTCAACCTATTATATCCAAATCAACGATGAATGGCGCCAAATCAACGGTATGAATGCCTTATGGCATTCCCCGTATGGCATTCATCCAAATCAACGCAGCATGCGCGTATGGCATGCTGCGTTGATTCACTCCCACAAGAAGGTGTATCCTAAAGTTTACACTTATGGGTAGAGCTTGTGAAACCCATAGACGTCAATTTAAGGATTTATTTTAGGTTTCACACATTTTAACCAAAACAGCACCGTAACCCTTATTGTAGGTCTTACTATTACCCATAAGTTTATGGAACATGTCCATCAATAAGGTTCTGACCGATATTGTTTTGTGTGTATTGGT
>JAGWBU010000153.1 GCA_021295735.1 Candidatus Poribacteria bacterium
TAGCTTATTGGACGATTATTTACGACATCAACTCTCAAATCCTTCAATAATCTTCAAGACTGCGTAAGTCCTGATATTATTGTTCGTCGCGATTCGGAGATCGCTCCTACCGATGGAACGTTTATGGTAGAAGGGAACTCCGATTCCCGACTACTTTCAAACCCATCAATTATCACTTGACGAGGCACTACTATGAATGTAAGAGGCGCAATGAATTGCGCGACTACAAACGCCGTAAATCCAAAAGAGAATGCATAGGAATTTTAAATTTCTATATGTTGGTAACCACTAAATTGAAAAGTCGGAGTTTCGCGTATGAGCACACTGATTATTGCTGTTTTGAGTTTTGTCGGCTTTATTGTGGCATACAATACGTATGGCAAGTGGTTAGCGAGAAAAATTTTTGGCTTAGACCCCCAAGCAAAAGTGCCAAGTCAAGAACTGAAAGATGATGTAGACTACGTTCCTACCAAAAAAGAGATCATCTTCGGACATCACTTTACAAGCATTGCTGGCACAGGTCCGATCGTCGGTCCCGCCATTGCAGTCTTTTGGGGTTGGTTGCCAGCATTGCTTTGGGTCGTCCTCGGATCTGTTTTTATTGGTGCTGTCCATGATTTTGGCGCGTTAGTCGTTTCACTCCGCAATAGAGGACAAAGTGTTGGTGAAGTTGCCGGTAGAATGATCGGTCCGCGTGCCAAGTTTCTATTTCTATTCGTCCTCTTTATGGGTTTGACTATTGTCCTTGCTATCTTCGGTTTGGTCATTGCCCTGATTTTTTCCTACTATCCTGAATCAGTTTTGTCAGTCTGGGTGGAAATCCCGCTTGCTGTCGCCATCGGTGTTTGGATTTATCGCCGTGGTGGCAATATTCTTGTCCCATCTATCATTGCACTCGGTATCATGTATATTGCAATGGCTGTCGGTGCGTACGTTCTACCGATAGACTTAGGAAAATGGCTTGGCATTGATTTGCTCGGACAAACCTACTTGAACGTCGTTGTAATTTGGACTTTAGTGCTTTTTGTCTACTGCTTCATTGCCTCCGTGCTGCCTGTATGGACACTCTTACAACCTCGCGATTTCATCAACAGTCATGAATTGGTATTAGCATTGGTTCTCTTAGTGCTTGGGCTTGCAGTTGCAGGATTTACAGGTAAAGCAGACCTCTTTGTTTCTGCCCCCGCAATTGCATCTGACATTCCACCCGATGCCCCGCCGATTTGGCCCTTCCTCTTCATTACGATTGCATGTGGTGCGGTCAGCGGTTTCCACTGCATGGTCAGTTCAGGAACTTCAAGCAAACAGGTTGCCTCCGAAGACGATGCACAATACGTTGGATACGGTGCAATGCTGCTTGAAGGCGGTCTTGCTGTTGTTGTTATTATTGCGTGCTGTGCTGGCATCGGTATGGGCATTTTCAACCGTACTGTTGACTCCACCAGTGCAGGAGGTTACACGTTCCAACCTATCCTCCAAGAAGGAAACTCGCAACCCGTTGTTAATCAAGATGCATGGAGAACCCGATATGCAGTAGGTGAAAAAGTGACCAATCCAGATGGCACAACAACAATTGTTGGTGGTGGTTGGGCAAGCCACAAACTCAGAGAAAAGGTTAGTGCCTTTGTTGATGGTGGTGGCAATTTCCTTGCATCTCTCGGCATTCCACTTAAAATGGGGATTGCGATAATGGCAGTACTTGTGGCAAGTTTCGCTGCTACAACATTAGATACAGCAACGCGTTTGCAAAGGTACGTCATCCAAGAACTCGCGCAAACTGCTAACATCAAACCGTTGACAAATCGTTACGTGGCGACTGCGTTTGCATTGGTGCTTGCGGCGGCTGTCGCATTGCTGCAAGGATCGGGTGGGCCCGGTAGTGGCGGAATGACGCTCTGGCCCCTTTTTGGTGCAACCAATCAACTCTTGGCGGGATTAGCCTTTATGGTCATCGTCTTCTATCTCGTGCGCAGTAACAAACCGATCTGGTTCGCTTTCCTTCCGATGATAGTTATGCTCCTCATGCCTGCTTGGGCAATGCTTCACCAAATGTTTGTTCCAGAAACAGGATGGCTGGCTAAAGGCGATTATCTGCTTTTCGGATTCGGTGTTGTTGTTGAAGGTTTGCAGGTTTGGATGATTGTTGAAGGTGTCATCGCATGGCGAAATGCGCGTGGCAATTACCCCGAACTTCCTCCGTTGGAAACTATTACCGCTGATTAAAAGAGTAGACTGAAAACATTGAAAACTAACCCAGTACTAAATATAGACCTTAGGAGAACGCACTAATGAAACGTACAAATAGACAGCATAGGTTAGAACAACTGCGACTCCGCGAGGCTGAAGGGTTCTAACAGAGCAAGAGCAAGCAGAACTTTCAGCCATTTTCGCTGAATTAGATGCTGAGGAAGCAGAGGCATTGAAACCAGCGAAGGAAAAAGCCGAAAATTGCACGAAGAGAAAGCGGAACTGGAGGAAACTGCCTCGCAATTACAAGATATCGTTACTGAACACAAACAACTGTTGACCGATACTCGCGCATACCGAAACAATCCCAGTAGCATCAACATCTTATACCATTTCTAATTGACAAATTGTCATAACATATTGTCCGTTGGGTAGAGTTTACGAAACCCATAAATCAACGCTATGAATGCCTGTTGGCATTCAGCCAAATCAACGCAGCATGCGCGTATGGCATGCTGCGGGTGTCAACTTAAGCACAAAATGCTGGATTATCTCTTGTGGGAGGGGTTGAAAACCCCTCCCACAAGAGGATATATCCTTAAATTGACGCCTATGGGTAGAGTTTGCGAAACCCGACATGACACTATAAAAGTCGGGTTTCGCTACCGCTTCTACCCGACCTACAAAATAATTTAATATCATCATATAGAAATGGTATTATCCCATCCTTGACACCCACACAATCTATTCCAACGATATTCTGTCTTAATTCTTTTCCATTATAACTTCAATAAAATTAAAGTTGACTTTAATATTGTTTAATGTTATAATCTATTTTATACCTTAAATTGCGTTGGCATTTAAGGGAAGATCAACATTATGGAAACACAAAATCCCAAATGGTTATCTGTTCTGAGTGAAGAGGAAATCCATTTTATCAAACGATTTGTCCTCGCTTCTGGGTCGCTCAAGGACTTGGCAAAACAGTATAAGGTTTCATATCCAACCTTGCGAATTCGGCTGAATCGGCTTATTGAGAAAATAGAGATCGCTGATGACTCGGATAAGGAAAACCCTTTTTTGCTGAAAATTCGGTTGATGGTTGCGGAGGGGACGTTGACGCAGGGTGCAGCAAGAGCGCTTATCAAAGCTTATGAAGAATCAAAATGAGGAGGAAACACTAATGAATGAACCTTGGATTTCACAGGAGACATTAGGTCTTTTAATCATGGCAATATTCATCCCTCTCGGTCCACTTGTCGCAACATTGGGATGGTTGTTTGTTCAGAAAGGAAAAGCCAATAAACTCACTAAAAAAGCTAAGAAATTGACTTTAGGCGTTATCGCTTTCGGATTTGTCATGGGATTTATTTTCCTTGTGTTTGGTGTCATCGCATATTTTTTCGAACAACCTCGTTGGATATGGTTGAGGTCTGGGTTTTACGGATTAGACTGTGCAATGCTTTTTGGAGGCGTATACTGGCTAATTCTCAAAATATATAGGGATGGTGAACTTTGAAAATTGATGTCTGAAGATTTAACACTTGTAGGTAAAGAGGTAAGTCACAAGAACAGCGATGAAGAATAGGAGGTCTCTAATGAATGAACCCTGGATGAACCCTGGATTGATAGGTGGTATATTAGGTTCAATAATTGGTATTCTTGGCGCGCTCATCGGAATATTGGGAGGTGGGTTTGTTCCGAGAGGAAAAGCAATAAAACTTACTTTAGGTGTAAACACATTCGCGTTCGTCTTTTCGTTCATCTCACTCGTAGTCGGTATCATCGCTAATCTATCAGGACAACCTTATGGTGTATGGTACGGATTCGGTGGTGCTGGAATACTGGGCACAGTTCTTTTTGGTTTAGGTTTTTGGGTAATTCTTAAAAGAGCAAGAGATGCTGAAATGAAGAAACTGATGTCCGAAGATTTAACGCTTGTTGGTAACAAAAAAGATAAGGAGATTTCTAATGAATGAACCTTGGTTTCACCCTGGATGGTTTGGTCTATTGGGTAGTTTTGTCGGCATCCTTGGAGCGCTTGTCGGAACTTTGGCAGGCATATTCATCCCAAAAGGAAAGGCAAAAAAACTTGTTTTAGGTGTCAACACTTTTGCATTTGCAGTGGGATTTATTTCACTTGTAGTTGGTATAATTGCATATTTTTTAGGACAACCTTACGGAATATGGTACGGGTTTGGTCTCTGCGGTTTGTTATGTACATTCCTATTTGGGATGTTTTTCTTTGTTTTTCGTCATGAATATAGGAAAGCTGAACTCAGAAAATCTATGTCTGAAGATTTAACACTTGGAGGTAACAAAAATGACCAACAGAATTAAATACATCATTTTGACAACAATAATTGTAAGTGTCCTATTTACAGCTTCAACCTTATCTGCAGAAACGCTTGAACCGTTCCAATTGGAGAATGGACTTACCGTAATTCTGCGTCCTGTCCCTACGGCAAACAAAATTGCTTTTGTCGTGCTATACAATATCGGTGAAAATCACGATCCAATAGGCAAATCAGGGATGGCGCACTTAATGGAACACATGTATGTCACAGCTGCTGCAGGTGAAACACCAGTGCGTGATGCGCAGCAGTTTTTCAGACACTATCCTGCAGGTTGCAATGCACAAACAGGAACAGAGTATACTGTCATTGCAGGCGTTGTTGATTCAGAGCAATTTGCAGAAGAAATCAAGGATGTAGCAGCACGCATGAACGACCTTCGCATCACTAAAGCGGACATTGAACGTGAAGTGCCTCGTGTGGAGCAGGAATTGACTAACATGTATGGTGGAATCCCAATGTTAGCAGGTGTGAACCATGCGCGAGCACAGTTGCACCCTATCCCTCAAGGTGGACAACGTGGCGGTGCAATTGCCCATGTCCAAACGTTCACACTTGATGAATTAAAGCAATTTTGGCAAGATTACTATAAGCCGAATAATGCAATCTTAGTTGTGGCAGGTAAGTTTGACATTGAGGAGGCAAAGAAATCCATCCACGAAAACTTTAGTCAAATTTCTCATGGCAAGTCACCGCTGGAAACCCATCCTAAATCTAAGCCTAAAACTGGCACTGTTCACAAAGTCAAGGTAAAACCTGTGGTGCCAAATGCAACCGGAGTCGCTGCTATTGGTTATGCTGCACCACCACCGGGAAGTAAAGAATATGTGCCATTTTTAATCGTATACTCACGTATGGCTTTTAAATTACAGCACAAATTTCAGATGGGTAAGGTTCAGCCTATTTTTTATCCGCCCTTTGACGATCCAACTACGCTTGTCCTCCAGACAGAATTGACATCTGAAGAAGATGTTGATGTTGTGCTGGAAGAGTTGAACCAACGTCTGCAATCGGCATTGAAGCCTAAACTTACACCACAAGAGAAACGACAAGCGATTAATATGTTGGCTTTCTTGGGAACAGTTGACATACCGGATGCACAGTGGGGAGAGAATATGTACAGTTTAGCCTTTAGTATTGGACGTCAATATCAACTGAAAATCAACGGTAAAGAGTTAAGGGCTGCAATTCAGCAGGTGACCGATGCAGATATAGAAAACTTGGCTAAAACTATTTTTGCGCCAGAAAAGCGAGCAACAGTTATTATTGAATTAGAAGAGTAAGCAGATTGTTTCTCATATCCTTCACTTGTGCTGTAGAGGCGAGTCTCTGTGCCCGCCTCTATTTGTTACGGATACGACTAAATCAACACCGAATGCGCGTTTAGCATTTACTACTTTGCATCGTGCGGACAAAGCACTCCTACAAAAGAGAAATAGATAATGTCAAAAACTTTACACGCTTGTTTGCTCCAGGGTTATTCAGTTTTATGAATTTTCATTTTATAGGGTTAACTGCGAGTTTAGGTTTTGAAGCGAGATATTTGATTGTATCAGAGATAGCTGTATACCCTGCAAATCGTCCTAACGATAATGTTGTATTACGATTTGCTGCCATGACTTGTGGTATAGCACCGCATCGGACAGGAGAGGCATCTTCTACAAGCACCGTCCCCGCATCCAGTGCGACTTGTTCTCTATTGACCAATGTCCACGCCGTCCAGTCAGTAAGCGTTCGGCAGATGCTGCTTCGGGTTTTAGACTTGTTATACCAAATTACCCAAAATCGTAGGGGCGGGTCTCTGTGCCCGCCCGTGTTCTCAGCAGTGAAAACAATACAAAACT
>JAGWBU010000154.1:0-6377 GCA_021295735.1 Candidatus Poribacteria bacterium
TATTCGCCATGACTTGTCGCCTCGGACATTCTGTAGGAGCGAGCTCCAGCTCGCGACCGGGAGGTCGCTCCTACAGAAAATCATGGCGAATGTTATACAGGGAATGCCATTTAAGCATTCCTCGCCTACCGTGGGAGGAAAGTGTCTAATTATTTTAGGTTTCACTATAAGCCATCTATACGGTTTATATTTCTCTACGCCAACGATCTTCACAAAAATTTATATTGACAGTAAGGTAGTGTTTATGTATACTTAATAGATACAAAATTCAGATCGGATTACATGTTTCGTGGAATGTAAAATGTGACAATTCAATCAAGTACAATTATATTATCATGGCAAAGAAAAAAGGTAGGTCGGCGAACGTTGCCCGAAAGCGGGAAAAACGGAATCGTGACCGAAAATCCAGACATAAACAATTGGCAATTGAAAAGCAACGAAGACTTCCTTATGAAAAGATGGACGAGGAGCGTCTATTCACGTATCTTATAAAAAGCCGTGATTTGCTTGAAGAGCCAGAACTTGAAAGACTACACTTTGATCTTGACTTGATGTACGATGAGGTAGTGACATTTCTTAAAGACGAAAAAGTTGAATTAAAACCTAAATTTCCAGTTAATGCTGAACTTGAAACCTTAGAAGTAGCTGAGGATACACAACTTCTCAAAGATCATGAGATACAAGATTCAGACGAAATTTGTGAAAGATTCCGCACAGAAGTTCTCCCTCGTCTGATCACACCTAAATTTACGCGGACTTTATTTTCTGCCCTAACTGCGTGTGAAAACCGCCTCAGACGGATAGGAAATCGTGATCTTGCAGATGTCGCATTTGTTACACAATCCCTATTTGAAGTAGCACCGCGTGACATTTTCGTGGAACATCCGTTAATCCAAGGTGTTGTCATGCAAACGCTCTGCCTGATGGTTGAAGATCCGCCCCCTTTAAATGAGGAACATCCTGTTGTAAGAAACATCCTTTCGGAAGTTCTTGAAAACGAAGATTCCGGATCCCAACCGGACAAAACACTGTCAAATATGTTATCAGATGCTATCGCAAAAGATCCATCTTCTGCAAATGTTGAATCACAACCAATTGATAGCACAGACACATTGCCTGTTCCAACCTTACCAGAACCGTCTGTGTCACAACCTGCACCTTCACCCGATTCACTGCCTGCGAAAGCACTTTACAAAAATTTTGACGGTTTAGCAATCAAGGAAGTTTTGGAAACATGGGAGGGACAAACCCTTAAAAAAGAGACAGCGGCACAACTTGATTTTTTCAACGAGGACCATGAACTTTATATCACAGTAACCGAAAGTCGGATACAACTCCACGCGCATTCTGAAACTGAATTGAATGTAGCAATGAAAGAACTGGAAACCCATTGCCAATCGGCTTTGATGTTTCTCGCCAAAACTTACGAAGAAGGAGGTGACACTGATGGCACGGAGTAAAAGTGGACAGATCAGACGGCGCACACAAATTCGCCAACGTCAGTTACGCCGTTTAAAAAAGAAAAAAGCAGCATTGAAAGAACTCTTACAGAACCGTTAATTACAGGATTCTTGGTTGTCGGGCGGGTGTGTCATGCTCGCCTATATCCCCAAAAATGTAACAACTTAAGAGTTTTACCTAATTATTTTTAAATTATAGTGAAATCTAAAATTACTTGGACAGTTCTTTATAGGTTTGATGCGTTCGTAGTCGCGCAATTCATTGCGCCTCTTCCTGTAGAGCGACCCGACAAATGCCATGATTCATACCTTTGATTTCTTGATTTGGCGCATTTGGCGTTGATTCGCAGGTCGCGACTTTAAAACTGTAGAACACCTTGTCCGTGCCGAGTGACAATGTCCGTTTAATTGTAAAATCCACTATATCTGCAATTTCTCATTTTTTTACATTGCTCAAAATGGTAGATAATTATCTGCAATTAGGAAATTATACGATCATTCCACGCAATGCTATACTGAAATATTGTTTTTTCCATTATGTGTATATATAATAATGATACTCAATATCAATGAAAATGAATGTCATTATCAATATAATCATTTGTCAAATTAAAATAAACATTTTACTGGAATAGTTTTAAGGAATGATACCATTTCTTGTATATATTTACACTTTTAATAATTTCAATCTCTGCTACACTTTCCAATTATGTATGAGGGGGTGTGTATAAATAATTCCGATGTTAAATATGTGCTTAAAGGTAGTCCGCACATGCCGCCAAATACCCAAAAGCGCATTTGGCGTTGATTCATGGAGCAAAGTATTTGTTTCGGTCCTGCTTGCTTTTTCTCCCTCTTATAGTCCAGAGTTGTACCCGATCAATATCTATTACTATTCTAATTCCGCAAGTCGCGTGAGATGCCAATTTGGGTCCACTAACGCTTCATAAACTACGCCACCTTCAACATTTGTAGGCATCGGCAATCCTAACAGATAGCAGATTGTTGGTGCAACATCCACCACGCGTACCTGCCTGTCTAAGGCGTCACCTTTCCGAACACCCGCACCAGAGAGAATAAACGTTGAATGCTGACCCCCGATGCCGAAGCTAACCGATGGCAACTGCTTGCCGTGTGCACCATCAAATTCTGGAAGCAGTGCATAAACAACATCACCAACGAGGTCACCTTGTAGGTTTAACATCTCTGCATCTGCTCGGGTCACCGCCAATGAAAACGGATGTCTCCCTGTTTCCGCATCACGGTAGGCATGTAGCGCTGCAATAATCTCACGTTGTGTTGCTTCGTAATCCTCCTGTGAAACAATACCGTTCGGTTCACGACCAGCAAGGTTGATAAAAATATGCACCAATCCAACGTTGAGTGCCCGTGTCTTCGTCCAATCTATTGCACCATCTGTCCCTTTAACAATGAACCCTGTCTCTTCCAATACTTTTTCAATATCTATAGCACGGAATTGATTTGGTGTGCCGCCGTGATCAGCGCAGATGAGGACAACTGTCTCGTCATCCGCAAGTTCTGCAATTTGTCCAATCATCTGATCAACAGACTCATAAGTGCGGCGCAATCCCTCTCGACAGCGATGGATAGTTTCGGGCGCGGCACCACTGATTTCATCCGCTTGGCTGAGAAAGAAGTGACTCGCGTAGTCCGGCGCATGTGTCTCTACCATAAGAACATCCCAATCGTTTTCGGATGCAAGATGTGTCGCAACATCTGCCAAACGTTGGTGGTGGTAATCTAATAGCTCAAAATAGGTCCCATCGTCCACCTGTCCGAGTGCGTCACGGGCAGGATTTTGGAGAAATGAACCGACATTTTGGTCAATTGAAGCCGCCACCTCTGAAGGCACAGTGTAGTCTGTTCTGGGCCAAATCTGTGGCACAAAGAGCTCAAAGGCATCTGCCGTTGCCGTCAACGTGACCAGTTTCATGCGAACATAGCCTTCAACATCACTGCCATCAATTTCAAACGTATCCAACCACCAATCACTCCAATCACCAATACCAAGGTCCGCGATAACATTATCTATAGAACGACTGCCACATACGCGTATTCTATCGTAACCGTCTTGACCGGAAGCATAAATTATTCCATAAAAAGATTTAGGAGTGCCCGATTTGCCGCGATTCATATTCTCTCTACCGCGTGCTAAAGGTTGGATAGTGAGCTCTACCTCCTGCACAGGTTTGTTAGAATCAGGCAGCATCCCTTCCCATTTGCTTGTGTCAACCGGTCTGATCGTTACCGGATCAATGTGTTTAACTTTCTGTAATGCGCTGGGGTCAAGTGTTTCTGGATCGCGCTGCCCACCGATAGGACGGGGTGCCCACTTGCCCGCAACAAAAAGATGATAGCCCGCAATTTGATGATGGTTTGAAACGCCAGGGCCAGTTCCCTCCACCTGAATGCCTGTTTGGACAGTGGGAGGCCAAGACATTTCCCATTTCACCAGAATCGGTTTTCCACCTGCCCGCTCAACAAGATTCCAGAGATATTCGGATTGGCACAATCCAGTGTTAATACCCCAGACCGTTTTATTCAGTTGTTCCCCGATGGCACGAATGTTAAAATCCATTACCCGATGCGTGCCGGGCCAAGAACCCGTGGAGAGCGCGGTCCATCCGGGTGGAGTCAATGTAGGAAATACGCCAATCATCGCACGGTAGACACCTGCATCACGTAATTTTGCCATATTCGGGGCGTGTCCCCACGCAATCATGTTGTTGACCAGTTCCATGCTTGCCCCATCCATACCGATAATGATAGCGCGTTTTGCAGGTGCAAGTCTCGTTCGTTTCACGATAAAACTCCTTTCAGCTTACATTGTTGTGTAAAGTCCCGCGCAACTTTTCTAAAGAATATGTATTGATGACATCATCCTGCGTTAATCCACTACGACGTGCTACGTTTACACCATATTGATAACGTTCAAATTCTGGGACAGAGTGTGCGTCTGTGTTAATAGCAATGAGAACACCCGCCTCTTTTGCCTTACGGACATATTCTGGTCCCAAATCTAAACGACTCGGTGAACCATTAATCTCCAGAATGGTGTTGTTTTCTGCTGCAGCACTGATAATCTCATTGAGATTAATCGGATACATCGGTCTTCTACCGAGCAATCGTCCTGTCGGATGTCCAATGATTTTGACATACGGATTTTCAATCGCGCGGATCATCCGTTTTGTCATCTCTGCTTCGGATAACGTAAAATGGCTATGAACACTCGCCACAACAATATCAAGTTGCGCGAGAATCTCGTCAGTAAAATCAAGTGTGCCATCTCTGCGAATATCCACTTCAGAACCTGCTAAAATTGTGATACCTTCGGTTGCAGCATCTAATTCACGTACCTGCTTCATCTGTGCCAACAAACGTCCCTGATCCAAGCCGTTGGCAACTGAAGAGGAGACAGAATGATCCGTGATAGCGTAGTATTCAAGACCGCGTTTTATGGCTGCCGCCACCATCTCATTCATAGTATGTGCGCCATCACTCCAATCAGTATGGGTATGTAAATCACCTCGTATGTCATTGAATTCAACAAGCGATGGCAGCTTGTTTTCCACTGCTAACGCAACCGAGTCGGGAAATTGGCGAAGTTCTGGAGGGATATAAGACATACCCAATTTGCTATATATTTCTGTTTCGGTGTTATTCTGAGTCTCTTGCCAAAAATCTGGTGCTTTGCTTAGATCACTAATTTTTAAAGGTGTATCAGTGGGGAGCGCTGCGAGATGTTCGTCCGTTGCTGTTGTTAGGAACAGTGTTGCCTCGTAATGAGCAGCTGAACACAGGTAAATCGTTCCTGGAAAATCGTTGTTAATAAGGAGGTGAATTTTCTGTAAAGGTTGTAATTGCAGTGTTCCAATAGGTGTATCTTGGGGGGTATCTACCATTTGAACTGTAAGTTGTTCCTGATGCGTAGCAAGGTGTTCAATGAGTGTGTTTTGTGTTGTACCAATGTCCTCGGTACATTCAACCACAACTTCAAGACTACGACATACCTCTTCGCGTCTGCGTAAATTACCAGTAAATTCGTGCCGCGCTAACGCTTCACAACTTTTGAAAACTTCAGAGAGTTTTCCAGCAAGGTTTATGGTTTGTGAAATCAGACGTGTACCACGATAAGTGTTTAGGAATTTGAGACTTTCTGAGATGGTTTCAAGCGTCTTTTTTCCTAATCCTTTCATGCCTTGCAGTTTTCCATCTTCAAGTGCTTCAGCGAGTTGATTTAGATTTTTAATGCCAAGTTCGTTATAGAGTCGGCTTGCTGTTTTGCTCCCAATCCCTTGGATATCCAAAAGATCCAGGACCTCCAATCCCATCTCCGCGATGAGTTTTTCATAAGCTTGGCAGGTGCCAGTTTCAATGATCTCTCGTGTCTTTTCCTCAATTGTTTTGCCGATTCCAGAGATATTTTGGAATTTTCCTGCCTCAATTAGTTCACCAACATCAACCGTTAATCCCTCAATTATATCAGCAGCTTTTTCGTAAGATCTAATTCGAAACGAAGCGTCTCCTCGGATTTGTAAAAGTTCTCCGATATTGCTGAATATATTGCTAATTTCTATGTTTTTCATGGTATAAGTCATGCCCTATAATTAAATTGTATAGATTCGGTGTGATTTAAATGTGTTCTACCACATAAGTACATTATAGTAAAGTCTAAAAATACCTTCTACATTTTCTTAAGGTTAGAGGCGTTTGTAGTCGCGCAATTCATTGCGCCTCTTCCTATAGGAGCGACCCGACAAATGCCATAGGTGTATTCAGCGTTGATTTGGACGAATGCCGGACGGGGAATGCCAAAGGGCATTCATACCCGGTGAATGACTAAAGACGAATGCGCTTGGTAGAATACGCTTTTGGTATTCTACATGATTCGCCATG
>JAGWBU010000154.1:6515-17235 GCA_021295735.1 Candidatus Poribacteria bacterium
GAATTGTATTGTTTTCACTGCCGATGGTAAGGGCGGGCACAGAGACCCGCCCCTACGATTTAGGGTAATTTGGTATAAAACAACTGATTTTTATACGGTGGATACCTATTTGTCTTCCTACATTGGAGGTTTCACAAATTTACTACCCATACTACAGATTTGTTCTATACGATTTAAAATACTTTCGTTGGGCAAATATGCCCGCGAACAGACCAATTATTATACCGGCTACAACAATACTGATGAGTTGATAATATGGGAGGAATTCAAGCACACCGAGTTGGAAAGTAAGGAGACAATAGAGGAGGTAGAAACAGGTTAGCCCCAAGATAGTGCCGCTGAGACCGAGGAAAATACCGTGTATAAAGAAAGGAATTCTAAGGTGTACCCGTGTGGCACCGATAAGGTCTAAGAGTTGAATTTCTTCGTGACGAGATTGAGCAGTTTTAAGAACGGCAGCGCGGATAATAAAGAGAGTGATCAGAATTGCGATGGCGATACTTGCAATTGTCGTCCGGTTTGTCTGGCGAAATAGATCCGTAAGTATACCTTGCCTTGTAAATATTACATCATCAATTTCATCATAGGATTCTATATCAAAAGCGATCTCTTCCAACTTTTTCCGTGAACCATCTATAGGATTAACATATATTTCTAAGGATGCGGGGAAGGGGTTGCTGTCTGAAACTCCGTTTTTAATCAAGCCGCCTAAGCTACCAAACTGTTTTTCTGCTCTGTTAAAGTTTTCTTCCTTAGAGATATAGTCAATGTAAAGGATGTGATCTTTCTTTTGAATCTGGTTTGCAAAAACTTGGGCATCTTCTTCAACAACTGTATCGTTTGCAAAAGCGATAAGTGACGGCACCGTTTCCTTAAGATCAAGTTCCTTGTAGACAGAACTATGAATAAATAGAAATGTATTCAGTAACACCGTGAAAAAAGCGAGCGCTATGAGACTTAAGAGATTGTTTAAGCCGGTGCGACCAATATGGGTAAAGACATTTTGTATTTTATATCGCATTTCTAATTAGAACTTATTCTATCTTGGTCTTGTAGATACAGTTTCATACAGACAAAAGCGTCATGTTGTAATACAGCCATCCTTGAGTTTAAAAACTCGCTTTGGCGCCGCATTTTTGGTGCTGACATATCTTTCAGGAAGTTCAGGATCTGCCGTAGCGACTAAAACTGTAACACCTTGAAAATTGAGTGTGTCAAAAAGCGAAAGCATTTCAAGCGCGAGTTTTGGGTCAAGCGTCTCTGTAGATTGATCTGCGAGAAGTAACAACGGGCTATTGATAATCGCTCTTGCAATAGCAAGCCGTTGTTTTTCATTACTTGATATTTGGGTAGGTAACGCATTTTTATGGTGGACCAACCCCATTTGGTGCAAAAGGTTGTTTACGTTTTCATGCAATATTCTATGTTTCGTGCCAATTAACTTCTGAGGAATGGCAAGATTTTGCTCAACTGTTTTAGTGTTAACTAACTTCCAGTCTTGAAATACTACACCGATCTTCCGTCTAAAAAATGGCAACGTTGAAGGCGTAAGATCAGCAAGGGATTGTCCCAGCACACTTAAGGAACCCTCAGTAGGCGTTAATTCGCGATAGAGTAGTTTTAACAGCGTTGTCTTACCAGCACCGCTTTCGCCAACGAGGAAGCCGAATTCGCCGCGTTCAAGACGGAAACTTGCCCTCTCAAGAACGCTTAGGTCCTGGTAAGCGAAACTGACTTGATGCAGTTGAATCATAATTGCTCACATTCTACACAATTGCTAATCGTTCATTGCTTGGAGACGTATTCAGCACGCATTAGGCTACTCAAGTGTTTTGGTATAGTCACACTCTTTTGCAGCGCAGGCGTGCAGAGTTTCACCTGTTTTTTGCACTTTCTCTACGATATAGGAAGCGTCACATTTTGGACACGACTCAGCGATCGGTTTGTTCCAACTTGCAAATCCGCATGTTGGATAGTTGCTACACCCGTAAAATACTTTTCCACGCTTACTACGACGTTCACCTAAGTAACCGTCACACTCAGCCTCTGGACAATCAACCCCCATCGGGACAGGTTTTGCATTCTTACACTTCGGATAACCGCTACATGCCAAGAAACGCGCACCTGCACGACTCTGTTTAATAACCATCGGTTCACCACACTTTTCGCAGAGCGTATCGGTTTCTTCCGGTTCAGCAGCGGCGGTTTCATCGCCATTCAAAGCCTTGATATTTTCGCATTCAGGATAGTTGGAACATCCGAGAAAACGTCCATATCTACCCCATTTGATAATCATATTTCCGCCGCACTTGTCGCACTGCTCACCCGATTCGGTTTCCATCGCTTTTCGCGCCTCATACATCTTATCAGGTGCCTCTTCCAATGCTTCTTGGAACGATGGATAAAATTCACCGAGAGTGTCAACCCAATCTACCTCTCCTTCGGCGATAGTATCAAGTTTTTGCTCCATCTCCTTCGTAAATTCAACGTCAACAATATCCGGAAATCCGTGAATTAGAAGTTCATTAACGAGTCTCCCTACATCTGTGGGGAGAAGTCTGCGCTGTTCCTTTATTACATACCCGCGGTCTGGGTCTTGGATTGTAGAAAGAATTGTAGCGTAGGTGCTCGGTCTGCCAATCTCTTTCGCCTCCAACGCCTTGACAAGCGTTGCTTCGTTATAACGGGGTGGTGGTTGTGTAAAGTGTTGTTTGGGTTCTAACTTACGTAAATCAAGCGTTTCGCCTTCTTTAACGTCCGGTAAAATAATGTTTTCTTCGCCTGCACTGTTTTCATCAGAAGTAACATCGTCTTGACCTTCCATATAAATACGCCTGAAGCCATCAAACTTAATAACGGAACCGGTGGCACGGAAAAGATAACGTCCTGCTTTGATGTCAATTGTCGTAGAGTCAAGGATAGTGGGATTCATCTGACTCGCGATAAACCGCTTCCAAATCAGTTCATAAAGACGATATTGGTCATTGCTCAAATGTGGTTTCAAAGATTCAGGGGGGCGCAGTTGCAATGTTGGTCGAATCGCCTCGTGTGCGTCTTGTGCCCCACTTTTACTTCTATAATTAACAGCACGGCCAGGGAGGTATTCGGCACCGTAGATTGTATCAATATATTTTCGTACTGCACTAAGAGCATCCTGCGCAACACGGGTTGAATCGGTACGCATGTAGGTAATGAGACCAACAGACCCTTCATTTCCAATTGTCAGTCCCTCGTAAAGCTGCTGCGCAATCATCATTGTCCGTTTAGCAGTAAACCGAAGTTTCCGAGATGCTTCCTGTTGTAACGTGCTTGTGATAAATGGTGGAACAGGTCTCTGTTTTCGTTCCCGTTTTTGTACCTTCTCAACAACGTAGGTCTGTTCCTTTGCGTCTGCTTCTAATTCTTTTGCGCGTGCTTGATCAATACGGAATCCGTAATTATTAATCTCACCCTTTTTTGTGCCAACCTTATGTAATTTGGCGAGAAAGAGATTTTCCTTTTCTGTTGGTGTTAGTGTAGCAGTAAGCGTCCAATACTCTTCCGGTTTAAATGCCTCAATCTCTGCTTCACGTTCACAAATAAGCCGTACAGCAACGGATTGCACTCTACCTGCACTCAGACGGGGTTTAACACTGCTCCACAAAATCGGACTAATCTTATATCCGATCAGTCTGTCTAAAACACGCCGCGCCTGTTGTGCATCAACAAGTGCTTGGTCAATCGTGCCAGGATTTTGAATTGCTTCTAAAATCGCAGTTTGTGTCACTTCGTTGTAAATAATGCGATAGATAGGTTTCTTTGTCTTCTTTAATTCGGTCGCAAGATGCCAGCAGATCGCTTCACCTTCCCTATCAGGGTCTGCGGCAAGATAGATACAATCGACTTTTTTTGCCTTTTCTTGAATTGCTTTAACAACGGGACCTTTTCCACGAATCAACACATATTTCGGCTTAAAATTGTTCTCAACATCAACCCCAAGTCCGTTTTTCGGCAGGTCGCGGATATGTCCAACAGACGAGTCGACGATATAGTCTTTTCCCAATATTTTTTCGATAGTTTTCGCTTTCGCTGGTGATTCAACAACAACTAATGATTTCGGCATTTTCTACTCCGAGTGTTCTTTATATTATAAATGCGTTTTGGATGTGAAAGTGAGTAGACAGTCGGACACTACCTAAAATGTTATGCATATTTCACTATTCTGCAAAGGTCTATGCATTATGATTGCTTTTATTTAAAACGTCTAAAATCCGATAAAGTGACAGAAAAAGGTGAGATTCGCCAATTCATACCTGTTTTGCATTGTGTCGGTGTTAACTTAATCTCACTCGGTAGGCGCGCTTTCATGAAGATTAATTTTTTAATTCGGTAATTTCCTGTCTGCACAAGCCATGTGTCCACCTCTGCTGGCGAGGTTTCCTAACTATCTAAGCGCACCTAAGTACTTATAAAATAACATAAATCCGGTTAATTTGGTATTAGTAAGAGATGCGAAGTGTATTAGTAGACGAATGAGATGAGATCGGTCAGTAACTGCCGCATGCCTGTACGATGAACAATATGGTCAATGAACCCATGCGCAACCAAGGATTCTGCTTTCTGGAAATTTTCGGGCAGTTCTTCCTGTAAACTCGCA
The DNA here is from genome assembly GCA_021295735.1 of Candidatus Poribacteria bacterium. Taxonomy (GTDB): domain Bacteria; phylum Poribacteria; class WGA-4E; order WGA-4E; family WGA-3G; genus MSPOR6. Next base: position 11,152 of record JAGWBU010000154.1, read on the forward strand.
ACAGCAAGGGGACCAGCAAAGCCGATACGCGCACCGGGTTCGGCAATAATTACATCACCAAGAGAGGTATAACTCGCTGTCGCACCACCAAACGTTGGATCCGTGACAACTGATATATAGAACCCACCTTTTTGGGCATATTGAGTGCAAGCGGCGGCGGTTTTTGCCATCTGCATTAACGCTAAAGTGCCTTCCTGCATCCGCATGCCTCCACTTACAGAAACGATGACGAGTGGCAATTGGTTTTGACCAGCACGTTCAATACATCGAGTGACCTTCTCACCAATGACAGCACCGCACGTGCCACCGATAAACCCAACATCTCCGATTGCGATTGCTACCGGATAACCACCGATTTCTGCTGTCCCAGAGAGCATCTCCGAGCGGAGTCCTGTTTTTGCGATGTCGCGTTCAAGTTTGTCTGGATACTCTGGAAATTCCAGTGCATCAATTGAGTAAAGATTCGTATCGGTTTCTTGAAAACTGTCGGCATCCACAAGCAGATCAAGCCGTTCCTGAGCACTCATCGGATAATGCACATTGCAAGCGGGGCAAACCTTGAGGTTATCAATTAATGCTTTTATTTTGATGTCTGCGTTGCAATTTCTGCAGACAACGGTTTTTGGAGTGTCGTCCATTCTATATCTTTTCTCACTACGAATCAATTATTGATTAGGATTTACAATTACTGTCTTTCTTGACGCATTTGGTCTACTTCACGAACTGCATTACGCAGCCGCCTTTTCAAACTATCATGGTCAGGGGTCTTCACTAGCTGCCATACCATTCTTGATAGATAAATTCTAATTTCGTCATTTGAAATGCTCTTACCTACCGTATAGACTATTAAACGCCGCATGATACCAAACGCGAAATGTCCGGGAAGTAGGTCTATGAAGCGCTGCTCTTTTAAGTACTTTTTGACCAACACTGTTGCATCATCAATATGCTGTTTGTTAGCGTTTTTAGCCGCTTCAGTGTATTGTTCAATCTGACTGTCTAAAAAATCTACTTTCTTCCCTTTCTTGAAAAATCGGTCTGACTTTTCGGGAAGCACATCATAGCCCGTTTTAGCACGTTGATGTGCCACATCTAATATGATTAATTCTTCAAATTTTTGTCTTGTTTCTTCAAGAACCGTCCTAAAGTTTTCAGCGAGTTTTTCTATACGATTCTCAGAAGATTTATGATCGCGACAGAACTGTTCTATCGGTTCATGCTCAAAAAGATAATTCTCAAAAGAATACCTATGAAGCAAAACAACTCGTCTATGTTGACTCCGAGTGCTCTTTAAAATTTTATAATCACCGTCAAGAATGACAACAAAAGGAGAATTACTTTCTACAAGAATCGTCGCTAATTTTTCGCACACCTTTCTGCCATTTTTCTCTATTATTTCAATATCGTAGTTATTAAGTATTTCTTCATAGAATGGTTTATCATCAAACCCTTCAACATATACGACTATGTTTTGGTAAAAACGATGCTCCGCAGCTAGTCCTTCATCAGTTCGAGAAAACGACATTAGTTAATCCTTCCCAATTCTATGACGTTATCAAGAAATTTCCCAACAATATCAGGGGAGTGCGTGGCAACAATTACCTGTATCTGTCCACCTAGCTTCACTAAGGAATCCAAGAGTTTTCTCTGCCAAGAGACATGAAGTGACAACTCTGGTTCATCAGCAATATAGACCATTGGCTCATCTACTTGAAGAAGGGTTTCAGTGAATAAAATCAGAATCTGTTTTTCGCCTGAAGAGAGGTCGCGTAAACTCAGTTCTGATTGTGTAACCGATTCAATTATTAAGCGACCACTTTCATTAACCTTAATTGATTTGTCATTCAAAAATGAATTAACTGTATTCTCATAAAGTCGCAAAGAAGCAAAAATCCGTTCTCTATCCGTTTCAAGTTCTTCAGCATATTTTACCATGGCTTGCGTTCGACTGATAAGCGGGAGCATAAAGAGATCCTCAGCTTTTGAATCATTAGCATCCTGACTATTAAGCCGTTTTACGGCCACTTTAGTTTCATCAAAATGCTCATTAATTCGACCTTGCATCTTTCTGTCTAAAAGCCCTGCAGCCTTAAACGCTCTCACTAATTTTTCTTTCTCAACTTCTGTTGGTAATGAAGAAGGAATGGAAAGCATATGTTTAAGTTGGTCTTGGTCTTTGTTGTAGAGAATTGCTAAAAGGACTTGACGCTCAAACTCCCTATAACGTTCTGAAAGTTGGGCGTTCAAGATGGAATAGTAGCGAGAGAGACCTTCTAATAAATTCTCAAGGCGCAAATCTACCGATTCCAAAGATACTCTCCTTGGATACCTTTCTTCCTCATTTTCTGTCACAGGTAAACGACGACTGACAGGAAGCCAAACAAGAGGGACTAAGGTTGTTAATTCATCATAAAGTTCCTCTGGTATTATTCTCCTTCTTAAATGCGGAGGAAGCGTTCTCGTTGTAATTCTTCCAGTTTCATCCCTATAGTACCCTGGCAATCTTCTGTCAAAAAGAGCTTCTATATTAAGTGGAAATTTCTTTTTCCCTATACCGATTTCCCAAACACCATCTTCAGTATTGCTCTTCACTGTGACAGTTCGAACGGAGCTTTCTTTGAATCCTTTTAACTTGATCTCAACACGATCAAAATTAAAGTTTAAAAGATTTAGTAAGTCAAGTGATAAGATAGAATACAAAAGGTACAGAACAGTGGTCTTACCAGATCCGTTTGGGCCTATTATTATATTGACATCCTTATTAAAAGTTAGGTTAATGTTACGATAACCCCAAAGCTTAGTTACCTTAAAGGACTCAATATAATAGTTTTGCATGACACGTCCCTTTTTGTTTGGCGACAAAACCTTCAGAAACCTTTAAATTTATACCCTGCAATCAACAGTTAAAATAATAACACATTTAACAAGAAAAAGCAAAAGTTTACCGAAAAACGATAGTTAAATTTGCAATTCAACGCATATTGTAGTAAAATTAATATTAACAATTTTTTGGCCGTGTTGTAAAGGAGGTGAGAATGATGGCAGATCGGAACACCTATAAATACCATTTGAAAAGGGGTAATGAAATTATCCGCAGTGGAATTACAAATGATTTAGAGCGGCGTGAAAAAGAACACCAACGTGAATTTGGAAGTAACGTTCATCTTCAGAAAGTGGGTAATATAACAACAAGAGAAGGTGCTAAGGAATGGGAAAAAGACCAAAAACGCGGCACGCCATAGTTGGCAGTTCTTTCAATAAAAACTGAATATCTCAGAATATTTAGAGATATTCAGTTTCATTTTTAAGACCGCTACTCTCGCGAAAATCCTGAACGTTTGATGCGTGCCTACTGTTTTGTAGGTTTACCTTTCAAGATAATTTACTGGCCTCACCGTTATATAACCGTTGAGGTCAGTATTTTATGGGCGTGGAATCTCTAACTGTTTACAAATTTCTTTCGCAAGTACATCATCAATCTCAGTGTGTCTCGGAACGGCAGCTCGGGTGCCTCGTTCTGAATCACCCCACAATGAGTGTTTCTTACCTTCACGAAGTAAATCGCATCCATGTTTTTTGAGATGTTTGATCAACTGTACACGTTTCATACAGCGATTTTCACTTCCTCATACTCAATTTCAGATTGGCGAACTGCTTCTTGGGAGTCATATTCTAAAACTTCAAGAAGCGTAACTTTCAACGTTTCAAGCAATTCTTCCCGTGTTCTTTCTTGACAAGTGACTCCAGACACTTCTTTTATCCAACCAATCCACCACTCACCGCGGCGTTGGATTTGTGCAGTATAGTACGCTTGCATTACAATCTCCTGTTGTTAAATCGGTTTAAAGGCTCTTACACAAAACTTTATTTAACGTAGTGATAACTCAAATTATATCACATTATTGGGTAAAAATCATGACGCATTGGCAATTACCTCTGCTGCAAGATAATATTTCCATACACATCAACAGCACCAAAAAAATTGGGTGGGACAACAGTCGTCGCGCTGAATTCTGTTATAATTGCCGGACCCTGTATCCGATTACCGGGACGCAGCGACTCCCGTTGATAAAAGTCAGTTGGATAAACATCACCATCAAAGATAACACTGTTTTGCGATATTCGAGCATCGGAAGGGTCAGCATCTGTCAGCGGTTCAGAAGTCCGAGCTGGTTTTTCAGTTTCACCGATGGCAGAGAGGCGTAGGGTTACCACCTCAACCGTTGCCTCAGGACGCGCATAACTAAATCGCTGTTCGTGCATGGCATGAAATTGACGCACAAAATCCGTATCCACATCTATATAAGGCACATTCAACTCATAAGATTGTCCTTCATACCGCATATCCAGTGAACGTTTGATATTGAGTTGTGATAAATCAAACCCTTCCGATTCCATATCGCTCTTTGCGCGGATGAGCAGCGCGTCAAAACCGTTCTCTAATTGTTTGTGTAAATCCATGCCACTACCTTCAGTTTTCCATAACACCGTCTGTGAGTAATCCTTGACAACATCGGCAAATAGCATACCGTAAGCAGAGAGCAAACCCCCGTTTGGTGGAATAAGTACAGTACCTATTCCGAGGTTTTCAGCAAGAAATGCGGCGTGCAACCCGCCTGCCCCACCGAATGACACGAGCGTAAAATCACGTGTATCAAACCCGCGTTCAACAGATATTACTTTGATAGCACGTTCCATTGCTGCGTTGGCAATCTTTAAAATACCATCTGCAGTTTCAAGTGCCGACAGTCCGATACGATCAGCAAACTTTTCAATATATTGTTGCGTAGCATCATAAGCAAGCGACATCTGTCCGCCTAAAAACTGCGTTGGTGAAATACGTCCTAAAAATAGATTAGCATCAGTCACAGTAATTTCTTTTCCGTTGTTACCGTAACATATCGGTCCGGGGTCAGCCCCTGCACTTTCAGGACCGACGCGTAACGCACCCCCCGAATCCACAGTGGCGATAGAACCGCCGCCAGCACCGACAGTATGGATGTCAATTAACGGCACTTTAATCGGCAAACCGCTGATTGTGCTTTCAGTTGTCATAGAGATACCGTCATCACACAGACTAACATCCGTGGAAGTTCCGCCCATATCAAAAGTGATAATCTTTTCATATCCTGCAGTTTTGGCGACGTGGTACGCACCGATAACGCCACCAGCGGGTCCAGAAAGCACCGTTTGGATACCCGCAGATTTAAAATTCCTTGTAGAGATACAACCACCGTTTGAGAGCATCAAACGAAAGGACTTGGGAAAACGCTCCGATTCGGTAAGCGTAGATAGATGCCTTTCCAACGTGGGACGGATATATGCATTCGCAACAGTGGTACTAAAACGCGCATACTCACGGTATTCGGGCAGGATTTCGTAAGAACATGAAATCGGTATATTGAGACTTGCGAGATAATCTGCGACAATCTGTTCATTTTTCGGATTGACATAAGAGAAAAGGAAACATATCGCAATCGCATCTAAATTTAACGTTGCGAGACGTGTTGCGAGTGTCTCAAGATCGGAGGAAGAAATTTCAGTTTGAATTTCACCCGTGTGCAATGTTCGTTCTCGGACACCGAATCGGCGTTCTGCAGACACAAGTGGTGCGGGGCGTTCGACAAATATATCGTAGAGATTGAGGCGCGCCTGCCTTCCGATTTCTAAAACATCTTCAAAACCCTTTGTGGTAACAAGGGCGATACGTGCGCCTCTACGTTCAAGTAGGGCGTTTGTAGCAACAGTAGAACCGTGAACAATATCTACATTGTCATAAGAATCTATGTTGTGAGTATTCAATATTTCACTCACACCTTTTATAACAGCGTGAGCAGGATTGCGTGGTGTGGAAAGCACTTTATGTGTCCAAATAGAATCTTCCACAGACATGATGATGTCGGTGAAAGTGCCGCCCGTGTCAACACCAATTTTTCTTATAACTTTCTGTTTCTGCATATATTAACTATAGTTTGGACAATTTTTGTCTTGGTGAAATTGAGTTTCATCTGTTTTTCAGCCGCGCAATCTTGTGTGGCACCATCCGTGAGTTGAAAGTGTTCAAAAGTGCCAGTGGTAACATCA
>JAGWBU010000155.1 GCA_021295735.1 Candidatus Poribacteria bacterium
GATAGCTTATTGGACGATTATTTACGACATCAACTCTCAAATCCTTCAATAATCTTCAAGACTGCGTAAGTCCTGTTAAGTATAAGCATTAGTGGATGTGATGAAATAGTTCAGGTTACGAAACACTAATGCAAGACGAAGTTGAACTTGGATTAGAACAAGGTCAGATATCGTTTTGGATTCTGAATTAAATGACGATGGCGCAAAAGACGTATACACCTCGCTATGGGAGAGGCGACAATGCCAAATATGTGGAATATCAACCGTGCATTCCTCTTAATTTGGCATATAAACTAATATCTCTCGAATAACTATTCATTAGAGTTGTTATTCCTCCTTGCGGGGGAGAAATCCCCCGCACCAACATAAAATGAATTATTCGTCGGGACATGCCTTACAATAAGTTGGTGCCGACTTTGATAAATAATTTACACACCCTTCCTTTTGCAATCTGTTGCAAATTTCTCCGCTACATGCTATACTTACAAAAATTTAAGTATTTTCACAAAACCTGCAATGTCATTTGCAAACTGTGCTAATTTATCATGTGAATCTAAATTTCCGGCAAGGAGACATTTATGCCGATTGTATCTCACGTTGTGTTAAGAAAATTTGTATGCGATATCTATCAAGGTGCAGGTGGCACCGAAGAAGATGCCCGTATCGTCAGTGACCACGTCGTCGATTCTAATTTGGCGGGACACGATTCACACGGTGTTATCAACGCTCCGAACTACATCGGTGGAATGGCAGGTGGTCCAGCAGCAGACAAAATGGAGATTGTCAAAGAGGGTGGGGCTGCGACGGTTATCAACGTGAACGGGGCGCTCGGCATGGTTGCAGCACGCAAAGCAATGGAGATGGCAGTCGAAAAAGCAAAAACCTGTACTATCGGGGCAGTCGGTTTACATCAGTGTGGACATGCAGGACGGATGGGCGAATATCCGCCAATTGCAGCACGGGCGGGAATGATAGGTATTGTTTTGCTAAATGGTGGCGGCAGGTTTATGCATCCACACGGTGGCACCTCACGGAGACTACCACCTAATCCAATTGCCATATCCGTGCCTCGTGCAAATGGTGAGCCACTTCTATTAGATATGACGCTCAGTGTGGTCGCAGGCGGCAAACTTCTCGTACAGTCCGCACGTGGCGAACCGATACCGGAAGGGTGGATGATTGATTCCGAAGGGAACGCTTTAACAGACCCAAATGTGTTTCGTGAACGTCCACAAGATACGGCAGTCATGCCACTCGGAGGATTTCAGTTCGGGCATAAAGGTTTTGGACTTGGCGTGATGATAGATGCCATTGCGGGTGGACTTTCTTGGGCAGGATGTAGTCGTGAACAACCCACACGCGGCGCAAGCGGCATTGTAATGTTTGCAATTAAAATTGAGGATTTTATTGACTTAGTTGACTATGAACAGGAGATTGAATATCTTGTAGAGTGGGTTAAGTCATCAGCGAGGTTGCCAGGGACCAACGAAATCTATGTCCCTGGCGAATTTGAGCAACGGAGTCGTGAAAAACGGGTAAAAGAAGGAATACCAATAGAAGAACCGACGTGGAATCGGCTTGTGGAAGCAGCCGAACGTTTTGACGTTGCTATACCTAAGGTTCTTCAACCTTAGTAGATACAATTTTGAATTTTCATACCTAAACCCTAAACTTGCATATCAAAAGGAGCAAACAAATGAGAATCTTAAGTATTTTGTCCATTCTGTTTATTGGTGTTTTAGGTTGTGCCGTGCTGAACCAGCCAACTTTTGAAGTTACTTCGTCCCGACTCACAAGCGAGACAAACCCACAACTTGTAGACGGGAATTTGGACACGATTAGCACGTTTGCTGTAAGAGGTCACCTTGAGAAAAGTTACAAGTCTCTCCCTGGAGAGAATCGCACCTTTGGTAACACGCAGCGAAAATATATGACGCAGGTTGAAGGGAGTCGTCGAACAGAAGCGGTAATTAAGCTGGATGCACCGACGTATATATCCTATGTTGAGATATATCCTGCATCGCGTATCCCTAAGTTAGCGCTCATGACAACTCTGGAAGATCCGAAGTTTGCTTCTTCTTTCAATGTGGTTCATGATAAACTACATACGACCTTAGAGGGAAAACGACCTGTCAGATTCCAAATTAATCGGAAAATTCTTTATTTGCGGTTGACAGCGGATGGAATAGAGGATAGGCAAAATGCCATCCGTGAGAAAAAAGAGAAAAATGAGAGAGATAAGAAAAAAGAGAAAATAGATATAGACGCACGCATTCAGATTCCGCTTAAAGGTGCTTCCATTCGGGAGGTAAAATTTTATGCTCGATAGAAAGTGGAAACGAAGTATTCTCAGTTTATTGTTGTTGGTTTTTGGTATATCGGGGTGTGCTTTACTTCAAAACCCTCCTGTAGCGGAACTTCCGCCATCGCGGCTCATGTGTGAAACGAACCCAAAGATGGTAGATGGCAATTTGGATACAGTAGGAACGTTCCAAGCATACGGTTCTATTCGGAAGATGTTTTTTGAGGAAGGTACGGTTGAGTTTGCCTCCAATCCGAAGAGTTATCAGGTAAATCATGATGGCACCCTAAAAACAGAAACACTGATAAAATTGGATAAACCAACGTATGTGGTTTATATAGAAATCTATCCGGGTTCTGATATTCCGAAGATTGCCCTTGATTTTACAGCAGAGGAAAAATCGCCAAAGTGGCGCAACTCGTTTGTCGCCGTAATGGATAAACGACACACAGATATAAAAAACAAGCAGATGGTGCGGTTCCCAATTAGGCAGGAAGTGCTGTATCTGCGAATAACTGCAGACGGTATTGAAGATCGGAAAAATCAAACTCGCGTCGATAGTGAAGACCACCGCTTTTCTTTTGGAATTGTTACGCCATTAAAAGGTGCTCAAATACAGGAAGTCAAGTTTTACGAGCAGATGTAAGAAATTGCTTGAATTTAGTTTCACGGAATTGTATAATATACAAACTTGCTACAACGTGAACCAATCTCTTAGATTTCTTGCCCCGAGTCTCTTATATATTATGCCTATAAACCGTTTTTGGTTGACTTATCCTACAAAACTGTGTTAAGTTTAGCACATAACATTCTTGGAGGATCAAAACCCGATTGGAAAAACAAGAATTAAAGGGTGTCCCTATTCAAAACAACGCTGAAGTCCAAGCACTTTTTGGGCAAAGCGATGCCTTCTTAAAAATCATTGAAAATGATTTTGATGTGCGCATTGTTTTGAAAAGCGATAGTATCGCTGTCCTTGGTGAAAACCTAAAAGAGGTTAACAGAGTTGTAACGGTGTTGGAATCGCTTCTGCACCGTATTCGAAAAGGCGAACGAATTCAGGCAACTGACGTCAACTACGTTATCCGCGCAACGGAAACCGATGAAGCAAGCATTTTGGATCAAAGTTCGGCAGAATCCATACCGGTATTCTCAAAGCGTGGCGTGATTCGTCCGAAAACTGCTGGGCAAAAACGGTACGTTGAAGCGATAAAACACAACGATCTCGTATTTGGCATCGGGCCTGCGGGAACAGGAAAAACCTATCTTGCAATGGCAATGGCTGTTTCTGCCCTTAAGAATGGTCAGGTGAGTCGTATCATCTTAACCCGACCTGCCGTTGAAGCAGGTGAACGTCTCGGATTTTTACCTGGTGATATAGCCGCAAAAGTGCACCCGTATCTACGACCACTATACGATGCGTTGTACGATATGATACCACCTGATACACTTGACAATTACATTGAACGGAACATTATTGAAGTCGCGCCGATTGCTTTCATGCGCGGTAGAACACTTAACAATTCTTTTGTGGTTCTTGATGAAGCGCAAAATGCAACGATTGAACAGATGAAAATGTTTCTTACACGGCTCGGTTTTGATTCAAAAGCCGTTATAACAGGCGACATCACACAAACAGACCTGCCAACGCATAAAGTATCGGGACTCGCAGACGCTCAACAGGTGCTTGATGGCATCAAGGGCATCCAATTCATATACTTCTCAAAGACTGATGTCGTTAGGCATGAATTGGTGCAGCGTATTATTGAAGCTTATGAGCGATCAACACCGCCTCCAGATGTGAAACGCGTATTAGCAGAATCCGAAAAGTCTGAAGGTTAACGGGTTTGATTGACATTACCAATGCCAGCAACAATGCCACGTTTGATGTCGAAATTGTCCACAGAGCAGTTTTCGCGACAGTAAATGCACATAATTTAGAAGATTATGAAGTAAGCGTTTTGTTAACAGATGATCCTCACATGACAGAATTGAACCTTGAGTATCGTGGGATTGATGCGCCAACGGATGTGTTGGCATTCGCTATGCGTGAAGATGAAGATAGCAATCTGATGAATCCCAACATTCTTGGGGATATTGTTATATCGTTGGAAACAGCAGAACGTCAAGCAAAAAATGAAACGCATTCGCTTGAAGAGGAAGTCGCATTTCTAACGATACACGGTGTACTGCATCTACTCGGTTATGATCATCAAACAGAAAAAGAAGTCGCTGTTATGTTTGAGAAACAAGAAACTATTTTGCGATGCTTGCAAATAGATACTGAGAAGCGTACAATTTCTGTTTGACCTCAGAACATTCAATTATTAGAGATTTATCGGAGGTGTGATTTTACGCTTGGATGAGCAACATATAGCTATAAGATTAGTTTGTTTAGGAATTCTGTTAATTTTAAATGCACTCTTTTCAGCTGCAGAGGCTTTGCTGGCTCGGTTAACGCGAGCAGATATTCTGAAATTCGCGGAGGAAGGTGGAAAACGCTACGAGGTATTGACATCACTTTTGCACCACCCGCGCCGCTATTCATTAACTATCATCACAGCGAAGACTCTCCTGATGGTGGCAAGCGTTGTCTTGTTTACGACATTTTGGGACAATCTTATATTGAGCGGTGGACTCGCTGTCCTGCTTCTTGTCGTTTTCACAGAATTGTTTCCTAAAAACTACGTCCAAAATAGCCCCAGCGGAACGACTATTCATGCCCTACGTGCCTTACGTATCGTTTATTGGGGCGGTTTTCTAATTTTAATCCCTCTGAATTTTCTTGTGAATCTTTTTATCCGCATCTGCGGCGGCAAGGTTACGTCTGCACAGGATAGCCTTGTATCTCCAGAAGTATTAGAAACCCTTGATAACGTCGCAGACAGCCAGAATATTTTAGAGCCAGATGACCGTGAAATGATTGCTCGGATTTTGGACCTACCGGATAAAGTGGTCCGAGAAATTATGGTGGCACGAACCGATATGGTATGTCTTGAGGTAGAGACACCTGCTTCCGAAGTTTTGCAGACAACAATTGCATGTCGGCATACGCGTATTCCGATATATGAAGAGACGATTGATAACATTGTCGGAATTTTGCATGTTAAGGACATGTTAGATTGTTGGGCAGAGGAGAAACCGATTAACCTTAGCGAACTGATTATTGGTCGCACACCTTTTTTTACACCAGAGAGTAAAAAGATTTCTGAATTGTTCCGAGAACTACGAGAGCATAAACAACACATCGCTATTGTTGTGGATGAATACGGTGGTACAGCCGGGATTGTAACGCTTGAAAATATTATTGAAGAGATTGTAGGCGAAATCCAAGATGAAGACGAAGTAGATGAACAGGATGCCTACATGCAAATTAGTCCCAATGTTTACTCTGTTGATGCCAGATTGAACCTTGTCGAATTGAACGAAAAACTTGGTACAGAACTTGACGCGGAAAATATTGATACTATCGGTGGGTTTTTAGTAGACCATCTTGGACGAGTTCCTGAAGAGGGGGACGTTTTCACCTATAGAGGGATTGGTTTCACGATATTAGAAGCAGACGAACGGAGGATTCATCGTATCCAAATTCAGATGCCGAACAACGCTAACGATGATGTAGATTCCGAATAATTTAGAGTTTATATCGTTTGTAGTCGCGCAATTCATTGCGCCTCTACCTCTACAATGAGGGTGTTAGTTTTTGTCAAAACTTTACGTGCTTTTTGCCATAAAAGATTTGACAAAGTGGATAAAATTGAGGTATAATTAAGCATAGAACGGGGCGTAGCGCAGCCCGGCTAGCGCGCCTGCTTCGGGAGCAGGAGGTCGGAGGTTCAAATCCTCTCGCCCCGACTGCTACCACACATAAAAACATGCCTGTTCAAAAGACGCAAGCAATTGTGATTCGCGCTTTTTCCTTACGCGAAGCTCACAAGATCATCACCTTCTATACCCCCAATTTTGGTAAAGTTAAAGCTATGGCTTACGGTGTAAAAAGCCCGAAAAGCAAGCTGAGCGGCAGTTTAGAACTGCTCAATCACGGCATGCTCCTTTTTAACTATCGCGAAAATAGAGATTTGCAAAACCTTACAGGTTTTGAACTTATTGAAGGTTTTGACGGAATCCGAACCGATTTTGCTCGAATTACTTACGGATGCTATTTAGCAGAATTAATTGATGCTATCGCATCAGAAGGCAACGCGAATCCTGAAGTTTTCGATTTGCTGCGAGATACGTACCAATTTTTAACGGATGCTGATGATTTAGCATTGCTCGCGCGGTTTTTTGAAATTAAGTTTCTTGACCTTACAGGTTACGCACCACAACTTTCTCAGTGTGCAAATTGTGGTTCAGTTGTGACTGCTACATCTGTCAATAATACGCAAAGTGTACTTGTGGTGCTCTTTAGTGTTCGACACGGTGGGTTGCTTTGCGGAGATTGCCAACATAGAGATACCTCCGCATTTTCAATAGCACCCGGAAGTTGTGAACTTTTGAAGACATTACGGAAATCAGAATTGGGTAAGTTAAGTAGAATTCGTGCATCTACGCGTAATCATCGTGAACTGAAACTTGTCCTTAGTAGTTTCATTCAGTACCATACGGAGCGAAATTTAAAAAGCCTCAAATTCATTGAAAGTGTGTTAGAAGTATGACGTTTGCGAAACGCCAAACACGCTTGTTTAGCGTGTTCTACAGAAGATAAGGAGTTGTCAATGAAAGTAGATAATATCTTCAAAACATTATTGTTTTTTCTAAGTATTTTCACATGTATAGCAATAGTCGGGACTCATAGTGCCACTGCTGCCACAATTGGTAAAATCTCTGGTATTGTCACCGCAGAAGCAACAAAACAACCGATAGCGAATGCCAAAGTGACGATTGTGGGGACAAGTACTACAGCAACAACAAACGATTCTGGCTACTATGTCATGACCAACATTGATCCAGGGGGATATGATGTCCAAGTTGAACTCACCGGATACCGTTCCAAAACCGTTCAAGCAACGACGGTTTTCGCGGGCCTTACCACAACGATAAACTTTGCTTTAGAGGCTTCTGAAGTTGTTGAGCTTGAAGGCATAACGGTAACAGCAGCTAAGCCACTCATTAAGAAGGATGTCACGCAAACAACGCGGATAATAGAAGCGGACGAAATCGCCTCTATGCCACGCGACACCGTGAATGGTATTCTTCAAACACAGGCAGGTGTGGCAGTCCTAAATTCATCTGGCTCGCTTCATATTCGTGGTGGAAGGTCAATGGAGATTAAATATCTTATTGACGGCATTCCAGTTAATGACCCAATTGGTAGAGGTTTGGGGCTGCAAATTAGCACAAACGCCCTTCAACAGTTGGAGGTCATCACTGGCGGGTTCAATGCAGAACACGGTGATGCACAATCCGGTATCATTAATCTTATCACGAAGGCTGGCACACATAAGTTTACGGGCAGAATCAGATACCGGGTTGGTCAATGGGGACAGCACCATGGCGATCCAATATACGGTCCCTGGTTAGACCCGGACAATGGCTTCCGACCAGTAGCACTTGAACCTTTTAGAGGGATATTCATCGGTCAACCTTATGATTATCAAACACCTTATCGTGGGGATGACACCACAGTTGGGGAGTTGGCAAATCAAGAAGGTGATGATCAAGTAATCTTTACGGAAATTGCTCCCGGCGTGTATGCAGATAGAACAGAAAACCCACTGCAACCTGTTATTGATACTGAAACAGGCGAACCTAAGATGAATGAAGAGACAGGTGAAGTCATTATGGAACGCCAACCTTTCAGGGACGCGGATGGCACCGTAATTGACTATGAGAAGAAACAGGTTACACTGTTAGACGGCTACACTGTGGATTTGGAGCAGTACAGTGGGCAGTTCAACGGGACAAAAGATTATAAGTTATCTCCGAGTCATATCGGGGAATTAGCGCTCAGCGGTCCGATATGGGGTAATCGGTTGACGTTCTCCTTCGCCAGCCAGTTGCGGCGAGATGAAAGTTATCTGCCCAATAGTGGTAGCGGAGGGCACACGCTTCAGGGTAAACTCAAGTTTGAAATAACGCCCGAAGTCAAACTTACTGCAAGCGGACTCTATGATGTGCGGGAATTCAACAACTATGGTGGGAGTCTACGTTTTGTACCCGGGGCAATTGAAGTTGACAATAGGGATGGACGAAGTCTTTCCGTTCAACTCTCACACAATATTAACTCAGGCACCTTCTATACTTTGACGTTTGGGCAATTCCACCGTTCTTTCGGTAGTCACCAACCCGGAAAAGTGTGGGATCCGTTGAATAAAACGTTTGAGGAAAACGCCTACGACCCTGAATTATCTTTTGAACAGAATCAAGAGGAAGGAAGGATTAGAAATCCGGCACAGCAGGCGTATAACGACACAACCTACGACGTTGCGGGAGATAACAACTTCTGGACAACTCGCAATTCTACAACTTCAATTTTCAAAGGCGTTTTTGCGAGTCAAGTTACAGAAAACCATCAAGTCCAGACAGGTATTGAATTCTCAACGAACCATCTCTACAATCTCGGCACAACAAATTATGGTAGTTCAAACCTCTATATGGAGTATTACGACGTAACGCCCACATCCATCAGTTTATATGCCCAAGATAAGATGGAATATGAAGGCATGATTGTGAACGCGGGGTTACGATATGACATATATAATCCGGATGGTATCTCGCCAAAAGATCCGTTAGATCCACTTGAACTGAACGAGGATGATGGCACAATCAAACTGGATTATGATACTTATAACGTTGGACTGCCGGTTATCAAAGATCCGGTTGAAGCTTCTACGAAACACATGATTGCACCACGTCTCGGTATCTCGTTCCCGGTTACCGATAGGGCGAAGTTGCACTTTACTTATGGGCACTATTACCAGATACCACGCGGTGATGACCTCTACGAGAATCTCAGTTTTGATATGCGTGGGGCAATCCGAAGAAGAGGCAACCCTAACCTCGAACCAGAGAGAACCATCGCCTATGAAGTCGGAATAGCCCAGCAGTTTACTGACGACTTAACCTTTGACATAACAGGATTCACAAAGGATATTGACAACCTTGTCAGTAGTGTGCATGTTGACATCACAAACGATTATAGTTATTTCATCAATGACATCTATGGACGCGTTCAAGGGGTTGAACTCACAATCCGTAAGTGGCGGACAGGTGGAGGTCCGGTTTCCGGTATGCTCAGTTATACCTATTCTGTTGCGAAGGGAAAAGGTTCCAGCCGAAATCTGGGATATCTCACTTATTACCGACAACAACCTGAAGTGACCGAAAGTCATCCGTTAGCATGGGATCAGCGGCATATTGTGTCCGCTGCGTTGGATGTTCAATTGCCTTTTACTTCTGCTGTTAACTTTGTCGGCAGATACGCCAGCGGTTTGCCATACACGCCAAATCCGAGAGCACCGATTAAACCTGCTATTAACTCAAAGCGTTACCCTGCAACTTACAATGTTGATGCGCTTGTTAGCAAACGGAGCCGACTTGGAGGGATAACGTATACCTTCTTTGCGGATATTCGGAATATCTTCAACACGAAAAATCTGGATAACTTGCTTGACGCAGTAACGTATGACCGATACGGTATCCCGTTGACTGCACAGAAGCATTCCAGTCCAGCTTCATGGAGTTCACCGCGTTTGATTATGGTGGGCGTGAGTTTGGATTTTTAGGAAAAACACGAAACAATGAAAAAAATTATTATAATTTTGATCGTCCTGGTTGTCTTGGTCGCCTCTGTGATAACCGTTTTCTCCGTGAACTATTTCATGCTTGGTAAGCCGATGGCAGAGACTTTAAAATCCGATTCGCGCAATTCTGGAATCCGTATAGCAGCCCGTTATGGGAACTATTTACTTCCATCATTACTTGTTATAGATGTGAAAGAAGTTTCTGACGAAAATAGTGCTGCAGATGTATTCAGAGTTCTTTTGCAATACGCGTCAGAAATTCAGAAGATGGAATTTGAAAAAGTCAATTTGAATTCCAAAGGCAAAGCCAAATTTTACCTAAAAGGAGATTACTTTCGCGAATTAGGTGAAGAATATGATTTTCAGAATCCCGTTTATACAATGCGAACGTTTCCAGAGAATGTTTACAACTTGGACGGTCAAAAAGCCTTTCCTACTTGGACAGGCGGTATAATAGGCGTTACTGGAAAGCAAATTGAGGATTTTAATGAATTTCATAAACAATGGTACATAAATGATCTATTTGAATAAGGCTAATGACTGACAAAACCAACCTCAATGACGAATTCCGTTCTGAGTATGACGAAACTTTGCTGAAAACGGCACTCGCGAAAAATATGCTGAGCAGTCCGCTGCTGGCACAAACATTGTTCGCCTTGACCCGGATGTTGCCGCTGCTTTTCCGAATGAAGAAGCCGTTAATGAAGCGTTACGATCTGTATTGAAAGAGAGAAATAAGGAGAAATAACCATGTCCACTACTATTGAAGGCGTATATCACAACGGGAAAATTGAACTCTCGGAAACCCCCAGTGATGTATGTGAAGGTACACGTGTTATCGTAACTTTTCTTTCACCCGGTTCTATAGATTTGCGGGAACGTGGTATTGACGGAGCACAGGCGGCAAATCTGCGTGCTCGCTTAGCGTGTTTTGCCGAAGATTGGGAAAGCCCTGAAATGGATATCTATGACAACTATGATGAGGAGAAAGCCAAGTTACAAACGCGGTAGTGAGTGGAAAATTTGTTACAAACAAGACTTGGTTGTTAATATCGGAGAATCAATGAACCTTCAAAAAACAGTACCACTTTCAGCTGTTTACCCAGGACAAAGTGGTGAGAGGGATTTCTCAGCAGATCTTGCTAAGAATCTCAAGGAGCTGAACGTTGGGAAGTTTGAAGATGCAGAGACGGAAGCCAACGTTGGAACGCGCAGAGCAGATATCGTCGCTACCGGTGAAGATGGTACACTCGTAGTTGAAAACCAATTTAACAAAGCAAATTGGGATCACTGGGGTAGACTTGAGGCTTATGCGCGTCTGAAGAAAGCTGGTGTGGCAGTGTTAGTGGCTGAAGACTTTGAGGAATTGATGATCGTTACATGCAATCTACGCAATGAAGATAATAAAGTCAACTGGTATCTGATTCAAGCTCAAGCAAATTCACACGATGAATTATCCTTTCACCACGTTGCGCGACCTGCAATAGATATCCAGACCGAAAGGAAAATTGATACTGAATATAGTGAATTTTGGACACCAATTCTTCAAGGTGAATTCGGAAAACTATTCGTAGGAAAATCAACTTCTCTACGTGACGATGGTTGGATGGAGGGTGAGACAATTGGGGATGTAGAAATGTGGTTCAAACTTATTAACCGGGAATGTTATATTCAATTATATTTTCGGGGAGAAAATCCTTCGGAGCTTAGGGACAAAGTAATCGAATTATTTCCAAAATCAGATTACGATTATGAATATACAGACACATCCACGAAAATAAGAGTTAAATTTCCCGTCCTTGACAAAGGCAAAAATGACCGAGATGATTGGGATGAAATCCGAGAAAAATTAGTCACCATGGGCACCGACATCTACAATAAAATTAGCGAGTCTGGCTTATAGTTCGTATTAGAGAGGTGAATCAAAATGAAAAATCAAACTTTTACGGCAAGTATATGGCAAGAAGACAATTGGTTTATTGCCCAATGTTTAGAGGTTGACATTGCAAGTCAAGGAGAAAGCGAAGAGGAAGCTTTAGTTAATCTGACAGAAGCATTGGAACTTTACTTTGAGCCTCCTCAACCAAGTATGAAACCGATGTAAAGTGGTTCAAAAAATGGGATGCCAAAGAGGTATGTGTTGGTCAAAAAGGCGGAAGTGAAGGTTTTTACATCAAATTAGGAGCAAGATATAACGAACACGGATGGTTCGTGTGGGACAATTTTCTTGAACTTCTCAACTGATAAAAAAGGTTAAGTAACAGTATTTAATAATCTATATATTTCTTGATATTTACGGGCATAATACTATGCTTGTCTTTTGACATGATTGTGTCTGTATCTCAGTTTTCTATCTGTAGTTTTTGAC